>NZ_RRYX01000100.1:0-10638 GCF_014861375.1 Psychrobacter sp. FME5
CGTCACTTGGTTTACCAGGTAGAATGTCTTTAATTCTCTCCCATTGGTCATCACGTAGGGCATGTCGTCTTGTCATAGTCATTGAGCTCAAATTCCTAAATACGATCTAAGTATAGCTTATTCTGAAATATCTATGCTAATTGATGACACGCCCTAGGTAATAAGGCTGAATAATAAGGCTAAACGATAATAAAGCGATGCGCTATAAAAGCCATTGGAATTAATTAAAATAACCCACAAGGACGTCAGATTTATGTCAAATATTTATCATAGCGCACCCTCTGCATACGATTATCCTTTAATCGTAAAGCAACTACTGAACCGTGCCAAAACAGTGTCGCTCGATCAAGAGATTGTTTATGCCGACAAAAAACGCCTCACTTATAAAGACTTATTTAATCGTATTAATCGTTTGGCGAATGTTTTAGAAAATCTGAATCTTGCTGCTGGTGATGTGGTGGCAGTCATGGATTGGGACAGTAACCGATATCTTGAGTCGTACTTTGCGGTACCGATGTCAGAATATATTTTGCAGACGGTTAATATTCGCCTGTCACCAGAAAAAATCCTCTATACCATCAACCATGCTAAACCCAAAGTGCTGATGCTGAATTCTGAGTTTGCGCCATTGGTCAAAAACTATCAGTTTGAAAACTCAAGCATTGAGCATATTATTTGGCTTGATGATAATGGTGCGTCGTACGAAGGCGTATTCGGTGGCAACCAAAACCGCGTAGTAGGAGAGTATGAAGCGTTATTAGAAGCTGCTGATGACAGTTTTGATTTCCCAGACTTTGATGAAAATACCATTGCTACCACCTTTTATACCTCAGGCACCACAGGCGATCCAAAAGGTGTGTTTTTTAGCCATCGTCAATTGGTGTTACACAGCTTGGCGGAAGCGGCGACCCTTGGTATGTTACCCAATAAGCAGGGTGTCAGTTATGGTGATGTTTATATGCCGATGACGCCAATGTTCCACGTTCATGCATGGGGTTTTCCGTTTACCGCGACCATGACTGGTTTAAAGCAAGTCTATCCGGGTCGTTATGCGCCTGATGTATTGATGGATTTGATTATCAATGAAAAGGTAAGTATTACCCATTGTGTACCGACGATTTTGCAGATGGTACTTAAAGAAGCGCAGGATCGTGGCGCCAGTTTTAATGGTTTAAAAATGATTATTGGCGGCTCAAAATTGACCGAAGGTTTGGCAAAGGCTGCCATGGCGCAAGATATCGAAGTTTACACCGGCTACGGTATGTCTGAGACAGCGCCGCTCATTAGTTTGACTGAGTTCAGCCTCAATGAGCCTGAGATGTCTGAGGAAGAAGATATTGCTCGTCGTTGTATGACAGGTAAGCCGGTACTAATGGTTGACGCCCAAATATGGAATACTAGCAATGAGCCGGTTGGTACGGGTAAAGACAATACCGGTGAGCTGGTATTACGAGCGCCTTGGTTGACCCAAAGCTACCTTAAAAATGACGATGCCGGTAAAGAGCTGTGGGAAAGTGGCTATATGCATACCCAAGATATCGCTTATGTACGCCCTGACGGCTATATTAAAATTACCGATCGTCTCAAAGACGTGATTAAGTCGGGTGGCGAATGGATATCTTCATTAGAGATTGAGACGATTCTATCGCTGCATCCATCGGTGGCTGACGTATCGGTGATTGGTATTCGCGATGAACAGTGGGGCGAGCGTCCATTAGCATTGGTAGTGCTCAAACCAGAATGTCAGGATACCAAAGCCGAGGATATCAAAGCACTGGCTGAGCAGGCTGTGACACGCGGTATTATTCCTAAGTATGGTGTACCAAGTCAGTTTAAGTTTGTCGATGAGCTACCAAAGACTTCTGTCGGTAAACACGACAAAAAAGTGATGCGTGAGATGTATGATAAATAGACCTGAGATTGAGGACACGCCCTAGATAGGTCTAATTATTTTGTATTATGGGCTAAGAAGATTACACGCTTAATAGTTGACCTTTACCATTAGCTCTGTTACATTTTAAACCGATACGTTGTGTATCGGTTTATTATTTCTGGCAAGGATTGCCAGTTATATATTATGATATTATCTAATAAGGCCGTATTGCATCACCCATCGTTTACGCTAAGGACAGCCATTATGAGCGAGCAAACTATTAAGCAAAGCAGCAGCCAAGCTGTTAATCAAAACCCTAATCAGGCATCTGATCCAACCTCTCAAACATCATCTGATACTAGCCAAAATTTTGCCGATATATATCATGATTCAATCAATAATCGTGAGGATTTTTGGGCGCAGCAAGCTAAGCGTATCTACTGGCATAAAGCGCCTGAGCAAATCCTTGATGACAGCAATCTGCCTTTCGCTAGATGGTTTGTCGGTGGCGAGACCAATCTTTGCTATAACTGTGTTGATCGTCATCTTGAAGAACGCGCAGAGCAAGATGCTTTTATTTGGTTATCATCAGAGATTAATCAAGAACTGATAGAAACCTTTCCAACCGTCGTTGATGCCTTTAATGACTTGGGCAATAACGTTGAGCTATATACGGACTATACCAAGCGCCGCCTGACCTATAATGATCTTTATAAAGAAGTTAATTACTTTGCCGATGTATTGCAACGTCAGGGTATTCAAAAAGGCGATCGCGTCATTATTTATATGCCAATGATTTTAGAGGCGGCATATGCGATGCTCGCGTGTGCGCGCATTGGTGCGGTGCATTCAGTGGTATTTGGCGGATTTGCCGCGCATAATTTAGCCATTCGTATGGATGATGCCGAAGCAAAAATGGTCATAACCGTCGATGCAGGTCTGCGTGGTGGCAAAGTCATTAATTATAAAAGCCTAGTCAACCAAGGTGTTGAGCAAGCTACGGTCAAGCCTGAACATGTGATGGTGGTCAACCGCGGTATTTTACCCTTTGAGCGAAAAGATATTGATGTCGATTATGCCACTGAACGCCGAATCAGCTGCGACGCCAATGCTATTGTTGAGCCAGTTTGGCTAGAGTCCAATACACCTTCGTATCTGCTCTATACTTCAGGTACGACTGGTACGCCAAAAGGGGTACAGCGTGACACCGGCGGTCATGCGGTGGCACTGACTACGTCGATGGATTATATCTACGATGGTAAAGCGGGCGAGACTTTTTGGGCGATATCCGATATCGGCTGGGCCGTTGGGCACTCTTATACCATTTATGCGCCATTGCTCGCTGGCATGACCAGTGTTATGTATGAAGGTTTGCCGCATCGACCAAATCCAGGAATTTGGTGGCGAATTGTAGAAGCCAATAAGGTCAATATTCTATTCACCGCACCGACTGGTGTGCGTATGCTCAAAAAGCAAGATGAAACGTGGATGACGCGCTACGATGTTTCTAGTTTGAAATCATTCTTTTTGGCAGGTGAGCCACTTGATGAATCGACTGCCGGTTGGCTAACCAAGCATTTGGGTGTGCCAATTTTAGATCATTATTGGCAGACTGAATCAGGCTGGCCTATTTTAAGCAATACGCCTAAATTCAATGATAAGCCGCACAAACAAGGCTCACCCGGTTATCCAATGTATGGCTACGATGCCCAAGTAATTAATGAAGAAACTGGCGAGGCGTGTGCTGCTGGCGAAAAAGGTTTGCTGGCGATTCGTGCGCCATTACCACCCGGTTGCTTGACCACAGTTTGGCGTAATGATAAGCGTTTTATCGACAGCTATTTTAGCCTAACGGACAGCAATCAATATTCAACGTCAGACTATGCCGTCGTTGATGAGGATGGTTACTTCCATATTCTTGGTCGTACTGATGATGTCATTAACGTCGCGGGTCATCGACTCGGCACCCAGGAAATTGAAGAAGCGATTAGTACCCATCCCCAGATGGCAGAATGTGCTGTTGTGGGTATTCAAGATGAATTAAAAGGCGAGCTGCCCATCGCGTTTTGTGTCCTAAAAGACCACGAACAGGTCGCGACCACCGAAAACCGCTTCCGTATCGAGCAGCAAGTGATTGGCGCTGTAGTCAAGTCTCTTGGCGGTATTGCAAGACCAGCAGCGATTTACTTTCCGCAAGCACTGCCAAAAACTCGCTCTGGCAAAATCCTACGCCGTGCTATTCGCGCTTTGGCAGAAGGCAAGGAGACAGGCGATATGTCAACGCTTGACAATCCCGTAGCGATTGATGCTATTAAAAAGTCTATGAAAGACTATTGATAAGCTAAACTTTTATCATTATCTTATTTCAGTAAAGAAAAGCTCATGAACAACCATGGGCTTTTTTTATTTCTTAATTAAGTATAATTTTAATTGATTCACATAAACCTTGATAAAAGTTAGATAAACGCTTGACCCTAAAATTGGTTTATTGTTATAGTCAATAACGATACGAAATAAATCATTTTAAAATTAAAAGTTATTGATGAAAACTTATGGTTTTTACTCACTCTTAAGAATATAAAGACACCGTTAAATGGTAGTCTTGCAAACAAGATAAGGATATCTTATGCAACATGTTAAACAGCTCATCAATGGTCAATTCGTTGATTCTAATACTAACGAATGGATTGATATTACTGATCCAGCCACTCAAGAAGTTATCGCTAAAGTCCCGCAAACGACTGATGATGAAATAAACCAAGCCGTTGCTGCGGCCCAAACCGCTTTTCAAACCTGGCGCAAAACGCCCATTACCACCCGTGCCCGCATCTTTTTGAAGTATCAGGCCCTGATTCGTGAGCACATGGACGAGCTGG
Source organism: Psychrobacter sp. FME5 (assembly GCF_014861375.1). Classification (NCBI taxonomy): domain Bacteria; kingdom Pseudomonadati; phylum Pseudomonadota; class Gammaproteobacteria; order Moraxellales; family Moraxellaceae; genus Psychrobacter; species Psychrobacter sp. FME5. Next base: position 4,750 of record NZ_RRYX01000100.1, read on the forward strand.
CAGAAATTTTGACCGCAGAGCAGGGCAAAACCATTGCCGATGCGCGTGGTGATGTATTCCGTGGTTTAGAAGTGGTCGAGCATGCTGCAGGCATTGCCAACTTGCAAATTGGTGATTTTGTAGAAAATGTCGCCTCAGGCGTTGATACTTATAGTATTTGGCAACCGCTTGGTGTTTGTGCTGGTATCACCCCGTTTAACTTCCCAGCGATGATTCCACTTTGGATGTTCCCAATGGCAATTGCCACGGGTAATACTTTTATCCTAAAACCATCTGAACAAGATCCCATGGTCACCATGCGTCTGGTAGAGCTTGCCATCGAAGCGGGTGTCCCTGAAGGGGTGCTTAACGTGGTGCATGGCGGCAAAGCAACCGTCGATGCAATTTGTGACCATCCAGATATTAAGGCCGTGTCATTCGTTGGCTCTACTAACGTCGGCAAACACGTCTATGAGCGTGCCAGTCAAGCAGGTAAGCGTGCACAGTGTATGATGGGCGCTAAAAACCATGGCGTTATCTTACCTGATGCTAATAAAGAGCAAACACTCAATCAGCTAGCAGGTGCCGCATTTGGTGCTGCCGGTCAACGTTGTATGGCGCTGTCTGTCGTTGTTCTTGTCGGTGCCGCTGGTGAATGGATTGATGACATCAAAGCCAAAGCAGAAGGCTTAATCGTCTCAGCGGGTAAACATGATAAAGACTTAGGTCCGCTAATTTCGCCTGCCGCAAAAGCGCGTGTTGAGCATTTGATTGGTACAGGGGTAGAAGAAGGGGCAAGCTTGTTGCTTGATGGTCGGGGTATTACCGTTGAGGGCTATGAGAAAGGCAACTTTGTAGGGCCAACCATCTTTGATAACGTCACCGCAGACATGCAGATTTATAAAGAAGAAATCTTTGGTCCTGTATTATGTATTATGCGCGCCAATAGCTTAGATGAAGCGATTGAGCTGCTCAATGCCAATCCACATGGCAATGGCACGGCAATCTTTACCCAATCAGGGGCTGCCGCGCATAAATTCCAACAAGATGTACAGGTCGGTCAAATCGGTATTAACTTGCCGATTCCTGTGCCACTGCCGATGTTCTCATTCTCAGGCTCGCGTGCCAGTAAGCTCGGTGATTTAGGTCCTTATGGTAAGCAAGCCGTTCAGTTTTATACGCAAACCAAGACTGTCACGGCGCGTTGGTTTGATGATGAGGCGAGCCGCGGCGTTAATACTACTATTTCAATCTAACGTTAATCATTTATATTGGCAGCGGAGCGACAATTTCGCTTAGGATTTTTTTAGGAAAAGCATGATTTTATGATTGTCGCTATGCCGCTGCTATACTGTAGATACAACACTGTATAAACCACATTAGATTGACGGCTTATAACGTTCTCTCCACCATATTTGCTATGCAAGCAGAAGGATGACCCTATGGATTTTTCATTGACCGATGACCAAATCGCCTTTCGTCAAACTGCCCGTCAGTTTGCGCAAAAAGAGCTAAAGCCAAACGCGGCTGAGTGGGATCGCACCTCACATTTTCCAATTGATGTGATTAAGAAATCAGGTGAGCTTGGTTTTTTGGGATTGTATACCAATCCAGAATATGATGGTTTGGGCTTGCCACGCTTAGATTCTGCTATGGTTTTTGAAGAGTTGGCATGGGGTGATACGGCTGTTGCTGCCTATCTGAGTATTCATAATATGGCTGGCTGGATGATTGGTGAATATGGTAGCGACGCGTTGTGCAAAAAATATTTGCCCAACATGGTCAGTGGTGAATGGCTTGGCAGCTATTGCTTAACCGAACCTAATGCTGGCTCTGATGCGGCTTCTCTACGTACTAAAGCCGATAAGCAAGGCGAGTATTACCTGCTTAATGGTGAAAAAACCTTTATCTCAGGGGCAGGTTCAACCGATGTGTTGGTGGTTATGGCACGTACGGGCGCTGCAGGACCCAAAGGCGTTTCAGCATTTGTGGTTGATGCCGACAGCGCTGGTATCGAATATGGCAAAAACGAGCATAAAATGGGCTGGAAAGCGCAGCCAACGCGTACCATTAGCTTTAAAGATGTCAAAGTGCCAGCAGAGAATCTCATTGGCGAAGAAGGCCAAGGCTTTCGTATCGCCATGAAGGGCTTAGATGGCGGTCGAATTAATATTGGGATTTGTGCAGTTGGTACCGCGCAAGCAGCACTTGAGACAGCGACCAATTATGTGCAAGAGCGCAGCCAGTTTGGTAGCCCAATTGCCAGCTTACAATCAGTACAGTTTAAGCTGGCTGATATGCTGACTCAAACTATTACCGCACGGCAAATGCTCTATCTAGCGGCTAATAAAGTCGATAATAAGGATGCGCAAGCTTCTACTTATTGTGCGATGGCCAAGCGATTATCGACTGATCTTTGTTTCGATGTCGCTAACGAAGCTCTACAGTTACACGGTGGTTATGGTTATCTAAACGAATATCCACTTGAGCGCCATGTCCGTGATTTACGCGTGCATCAAATTTTAGAAGGCACCAATGAAATCATGCGCGTGATTGTTTCACGTCAGCTGCTACAAGACGATGCGCTAAGTCAGTTACGCTAAGCAGTTTATATAAATAGATAATTTGCTTATTCGAATTTATCAATAAAGCGATTTTATAAAAATTATAATAAGGATGTTTTATGACGGATTACACCAACTTAAACTTATCGATTGACGGTCATACCGCCACACTCACACTCAATAACCCACCTGCCAACACTTGGACGATGGACAGTCTAAAGGCGCTTAAGCAATTGGTTGCTGATCTAAATGCTAATGATGATATTTATGCCTTAATCGTTCATGGCGATGGTGAAAAGTTCTTTTCAGCGGGTGCCGACTTGAACAATTTTGCCGACGGTGATAAAGGTCGCGCGATCAGTATGGCGATTGCTTTTGGCGAAGCGTTCGAAGCATTATCAGCCTATCGCGGCGTCAGTATCGCGGTTATCAACGGCTATGCGATGGGCGGTGGACTTGAATGTGCGCTGGCTTGTGATATTCGTATCGCAGAAGCGCATGCACAAATGGCATTGCCAGAGACTGGTGTGGGCTTATTACCATGCGCAGGCGGCACGCAAAATCTAACGGCTCTCGTCGGTGAAGGCTGGGCAAAGCGCATGATATTGTGCGGTGAGCGCGTCGATGCAGAGACCGCATTACGTATTAATTTAGTCGAAGAAGTCACGGCAAAAGGTGGCGGTTTATTAGTAGCACAAGCATTGGCACAAAAGGTCGCTAAGCAATCGCCGGTTGCCGTTAGCTATTCTAAAGCGCTTATCCAAGCGGCTAGAAACACACCGCCTGCGCAAAACCTTATCCATGAGCGCGAAGCTTTCGTTAAGCTGTTCGATACAGAAGATCAGCGCGAAGGTGTACAAGCCTTCTTAGAGAAGCGCAAACCAAATTGGCAAAATAAGTAAAGTTTACTGCTTTATTTTTAAGCATAATATTTTTTCATTTAATTTTTGTAGGTCACTTTTATGACAGCAGCTATAGAAGATACAGCACAAGACGCGCCAGTATTGTTTGAGTCGGAGCCGACAGATTGTGGGCACCTGATTGGGATAATGACACTAAATACACCCAAATCGCTCAATGCGTTAAGCGTTGAGATGTGTCAGTTATTATCGCAACAGTTAACGCAGTGGCAAAGTGATGATCAAATGGTAGCGGTTGTTTTAAAAGGCGCTGGCGATAAGGCATTTTGTGCAGGCGGAGATATCCGTAAGCTATACGACAGCATGTCTAGCAGTGCACCGCTACCGAATCCGTATGCCACAGAGTTTTTCGGTAATGAATATAACCTTTACCGACAAATGCATTTTTACTCTAAACCATTAATACTGTGGGGCGATGGCATCATTATGGGTGGTGGCATGGGGCTAATGGCGGGTTGTAGTCATCGTCTGGTCACTGAGCGTACCCGCTTTGCGATGCCTGAGATTACCATTGGCTTATTCCCTGATGCCTCCGGTAGCTGGTTCTTGCAGCGTATGCCTGCCAAAACAGGTTTATTCTTAGGGCTAACGGGTGCGATGTGTAATGGTAATGACGCACTATTGGCCAATCTTGCAGAGTATGCCGTTGCCAGTTCTGATTACGATGCCATTATACAGCGCTTAAAACAGAGTAATTGGCAATCGGGAGCTGATAGCACAGATAAAGGTCATAACAATAGCGCTCATAATATCGTCAGTCGCGCACTGGCAGCACAAACGGTAGCCGAATTGCCTGCTAGCAAATTAGCAGCCTACTGGCATCCGATTCAGCAGCTGATGAATAGTGGCGGTTTGAGTGACATTGATGCTTTGCTACAAAGTGATGAGGCGCTTGCACAGTTAGATAAAGATTTTGCTGCAGACAGCTGGACACAGCGAGCCGTGGCTACCTATCGACATGGCTGTCCGGTGACTGCTGCCTTGACCCATGCGCTTTATTATAAGGTTGCTGATTTATCGTTAGAGCAAGTGCTGTATCTAGAAACCAATGTCGCGGTACATTGTGCCGCTAATCCCGACTTTAAAGAAGGTGTGCGTGCGCTGTTAATTGACAAAGACCGCAATCCACAATGGTCGCGTTCGTTGGCAGAGTGCCTCAGCGCCGAAGGACAAGAATATATTGAGCAGCACTTTGTAAGTCCTTATGCCAAAGATGAGCATCCTTTTGGGGACTGGCTGGGCGATGAGTCGCTATGTAGTCAGCTCGTACGCTAAGAATAGAGTTTTGCGATTTACCATAACGATTAAATTTAAAAGTCTAGGGTGTGTCCTCACTTTAAAGAGAGCACGCCCTAAATAAATGCAGAATTAATAATACAATCAACCATCAAGGAATGATGAGATGAATACAAAGGATACGAATACCACTAATACTGATAAGCCAGATATCGCCTTCATTGGGCTTGGCAACATGGGCGCACCGATGGCGGAGAACTTATTAAAGGCAGGTTATGCGCTATCTGTCTATGATTTATCTGAAGAGGCAACCCAGCGTTTACAGCAATCAGGCGCTCGCGTTGCAGCCAGTCCAAAAGATGCGGCAAGCAATGCTCAAGTCGTCATTAGCATGTTGCCTGCTGGCACGCACGTTCATTCTGTTTATTTAGGCGATGAGGGCTCTGAAGGCTTATTGGCGCAGCTTCCTAAAGGCACGCTAGTGATTGATAGTAGTACCATCGCTGCGGCTGATGCAAGATTGGTAGCAGAGGCCGCCAGCAAATTAGGTATAGAGTTTTTAGATGCGCCAGTCTCTGGTGGTACGGGCGGCGCTATTGCAGGCAGCCTGACCTTTATCGTGGGGGGTAGCGAGGAGGGATTTGCCAAAGCCAAGCCGATATTAGGTGTGATGGGCAACAACATCTTTCATGCGGGCGAGCATGGCGCAGGACAGGTGGCAAAAATCTGTAATAACATGCTATTGGGTATCTTGATGGCAGGCACGGCAGAAGCGATTAATTTAGGTGTCAAAAATGGCTTAGACCCTAAAGTGTTGTCAGATATTATGCTGCAAAGTTCGGGTCGTAATTGGACATTAGAAGTCTATAACCCTTACCCGCAAGTGATGGAAAACGTACCTTCGAGTAACGGTTACCAAGGTGGATTTATGAGTAAATTGATGCAAAAAGATCTTAACCTTGCCATGCAAACCGCTAAAAATATCAATGTTGATACCCCTATGGGTGCTAGAGCCACTGAGCTTTATGACGCTCACGCGGTAGAGAATGGCGATAAAGACTTTTCTAGCATTATGGGGCTGCACGATAGCTCGCTACTATAGGGGCTGTATAGAATTCAAATCAGCGGCAGCCAGATAAAGACACAAGCGAGAATTACGGCAGCCTCATAGCTGGCTTTAAGCTTATCAT
>NZ_RRYX01000101.1:0-10464 GCF_014861375.1 Psychrobacter sp. FME5
TAGTTCTGCTTGCCATAGCTTTTTTTGCCGTTTTTCTTTAAACTGGGACTGTGACAGTCGGGGCAATTGATCTGTATTTGTGTCTTCATAACCTCAAATATATCATCTTGCTTCGGCTGTCACCCTTCTTTTATTACTCCAGCATACTTTTTGATACACCACCTATTATTGATGTGTTTGCTCGCGCTATCGTTGGCTGGAAAGTATCTAATCGCATGAATACCGATATGGTGATGGCGGCGTTAAATCAAGCAATAGCAGATAGAAACTATCCCAAAGATGTGATTCATCACAGTGATCGAGGGGTTCAGTACTTATCTATTCGCTATACCGATAAGATGACGGACTCTGGAGTGATTGCTTCTGTTGGTACAACAGGCGACTCTTATGACAACGCATTGGCTGAGACAGTTAACGGGCTTTATAAGTCTGAGGTGATTGAATATCTAAAAGAACAATGGCATGGCGTGAACGATGTTGAATTAGCAACCCTTGAATGGGTGGACTGGTTTAACAAAACACGACTGCATAGCACGATTGGATATGTGTCACCTTTTGAATTTGAAAAGCGGTATTATGATAATTTAACCCTGTCAGGCATTGCTGCCTGACTCAAGTAAATCACTCTCCGATATAGTCGGGGCGGTTCAGAGAGAGGGTTTCCCTTAACATCGACTTGTTCTAATGCTCTGAGATTGGCAATACTATCGGGTAGACTTTGTAGGCCATTGTGATAGAGTCCCAGAGTTTTTAGTTTATTTAGATTGCCTATCGAGCTTGGCATGATTTCGAGATCAGAAGCACGTATCTCTAGTTTTTCAAGGTTTGTTAAGTTTCCGATACTATCAGGCAAAGCTTTCAACGCTTCATTGGCATACAACTCAATACTTGTAAGCTTACTCAGATTGCCAATAGAATCTGGTAAATGCTGAACCTTCGTTCCTCTCATATCAAAATAGGTAAGTGATGATAAATTACCGAGCTCATCAGGAAAACTCTCTAAGCTTTTTGAAAAGATATTAAGCGATTTAAGATTCTTTAGTTGACACAATACCTTTGGGAATTCAGTGAAAGCGCAGTCCATATAAACCAGTGCCTCTAAGTTATCTAGTTGAGCAATCTGCGCTGGTAGTTCATTGAAACCTCTGAGTCTAAGATACTTTAGATTTCTTAAATTGACGATAGCAGCAGGTAACGGCTCAGTGGACTCACTTTCCCTTTGTATTACTGATTTATTACCAATATAACTATAACTCGTTGATTTTCCATATCCTAAATCCAGTCGCTCTAACTGGCGTAATGCCTCAGGATCACGAGGAACGCTGCTGTCAGAGCTGCCTGCTATATTATGGTTATCAATCCAGTCCCATATCTGTGTCATCCAGTCTTCAACGCGTGTATCTTGATGGCGAGTAGTATTGTCATCTTGGTTGGTTTTATCATTATATGCTGTCATAAGGTTACCTTTTAATAATCGTTAAATGAGGTGATTGCATTTAAATTTTTAGTGGGTTTTATTGCTATGTGTCAAACTTGAAAGTCGTTGGGCACAGTAATATAACCAAGGTAAGCCATATTCCTAACATAGCTTGGACTATCAGTGACTGAGACTGATAAAGGTTTATGAAGCTGTTTGGAGGGTTTGCTTAAAAAAGCGGAATAGCAGAAAGCGCTCATAAGACTCAGTAGCTGAGTATGAGGAAAATAATTAAGAAGTATAAAGGTTGGAATCAATTGACTAGAAGTAGCCATAAAGAAATCTCCTGTTGCTCTGTCTGTGCCAAATTGAAACGACACAGTCACCTTACAGAGCGAAAAGGAGTTGTGCGTTTTACCAGTCTTTGTTTTTCATCGCGCTGGAAGTAGCCTTAAACCCACGATGTTTTTTTATGATAGCAAGCGGTTTAGCATTTGTCAAAGAAGCTTATTGTAGAGCCCATGCCGAATACTGTGTAATAGCCCTTTAGATTAAATGCCTGCTGATACGGTCATCAAACATAATCATAAAGTGACCCCTGCCTTCAAATCTGTAGAAACAAATTTGGGAGATTTTAGTTACGCAGCTTGACGATAAAAGTCAAACCACACCTGTTTTGGTGATTTATAGCCCAAACCCTTTTGAATCCTCGTCCCGCTTCGAGCACAGCTTATAGTGGCGTAATTAAACTGTAATGTATTTAAGAGACAAGATTTGATAATTAGAAAAGCCAGGCAATCCAAGCTGCCTGGCTTTAATATTGTGAACGACTTATCTATTATTATGTTCCCGCCATAAAGCATGCTCGCACACCTCACAGCACCAATTCTCTTTTGAGCGCATATACGGAATGTCTGCTGGCACTTCTAAAGGACAGATATAGCCACAGTATTCGCAAAGCACATCATCTAAGTAAGCAAAACACTGACCTATCGCATCAAACATGATATGAGGACTGATGCTATATTTATGGCACACTGCTTCCACATGCGCGATATAATCACCTTCATTGTCATATGCCCAGTAATCCTCACAGATTCTTAGATCTCGTGCATTCTGCGTCATATTAAGCTGAAGCTTTACACTCATCATGTTCTCCTCAGTAGCCACCATAATTAGAGTGCGGTAATAGCTCGTAAAGCTCGCTCTGAAGCTGACAACGCATATCCTCAATCACATAGTCAAGATTCGCATCCAAGCGCTTCTGTACCCATATACGCATCGCCATATCGTTATCAAAGCAGCGCTTTACTCCTAAGAAGCGAGCGAGATTATGACCCGATGAAATATACAACTCACGCATCAATGCATTAGCAATAAGGTTTGCATCTTCACTGATAGCGCCATCAGGTTTAAACTCACCAAACAGCTGCTCATAATTGATAATTTTCATTGTGACGTCTCCTTGTCAGTTTGTGCATTCGCAACAAGTCCTTTAGCTTCAGAGTTATTTGATGTGCTGGTTAACTTCTCCTTACTTGCTAGCAGTAAGTTATCCATCGCTGAACCATCCTGACGGGTAATATCAGGAACATAGCGGCTGTATACCCGAAACAGCATCTCCGTACTACTGTGACCCATTTGCCGCGCTATCCACTCAGGGTTCTCACCAGCAGCGAGCCAAAGCGTCGCTGCAGTGTGCCGAGTCTGATAAGCACGCCGATGTTTCAAACCGAGTAGGGCAAGGGTTGGCTTCCACACCCGCCGATTCACATTGCGGTACTCCATCGGATTGCCCTGTGAGTTGCAAAACACGAACTCTGACTTACCGTACGTACGCGTCTTCTGCTCTAGTAGAGCGTCATACACTAACTGTGACATTGCAATATCGCGTTGTGAGCCTAACGTTTTCGTTGGACCCATCTCCCCATTCACTAACGCACCGCGTATACTGATCTCACGCCGATCAAAGTTAATGCAGTCCCACTTGAGCCCATCGATCTCACTGGTACGCATTCCCGTAAAGAAGCGAATGGTATAGTAAGGCCTATAATCAACGCGGACATGCTTTAAAATTAGCCATACCTCAGCAAGTGTAAAAGGATTCACATCCGGACGAGCTTGTTTGAGATTCTTAATGTTTTTATAAGGCATCTCAAAGTCATGGCGATCTGACGCTTCTTCTAGTATCATACGAAGAAGTATCATGATCTGATTGATTCTTGCTACTGACAGACTTGACTGACCATCTTTACCGTAACGAACTTTGGCGAGGGAGCTACGGAAGGTCAGCAAGTCTGATTTTTTTATCGCATGTACCGCTTTACCACCAAACTCAGGTAATAAGTACTTATTTAAAATAGTCTGTATCTTTTGCCGATAGCTCAGCCGCCATTCAATTTTTCTCTCTTCATAAAAAGTTTCTGAAAACTGCCTAAAGGTTGGATTACGACTGATACAAGCTTCCGCTCTATCAGCCAGTGCCATCATTTCCTGCGCTCGTTCACTCTTTGGAAAGTAAGCAGCGTAGTCGAAAATGCCCAAAGTTATTTCTGCTTCCATTTTTTTCATGACTTGCGCTAATTTTTTACGATTAGCTGCGTTGTCTTCCAAGCTAGTCTTTTCTCGACAGCGCTTACCTAAGTAGCGGAAGTCGACAACTAGCTTTCCAAATCGTCCTCGCATAGTAGCCATAATAAATCTCCTTATATTATTGAAGTGCCATACCGTTAATGGCGCTCATAACGGGCTTGCACATATCCTCTTCGATACGCTCCCATACATATAAAATCTTACGCCCACCAAACGGGCGTATGTAATGGATATTCTCAATCAAGACGGTGTCTTTCATTTGATTGCGGATAGTGCGTGGATCGTATTTAATACGCTCAGCCAATTCATCAGTTGTTAAATAAGTATTGCTCATGATATTTACCTCTTTTCAGTTATTAAGTCATCGCATTAAGTGATAGAATAAAAATTATTTTATCAACCTGTAAAAATGCATCTTGAAGGAATCAATTAATATTTACCCGCTTAAAGGTAATTAATAACCGATTTGTGTACTATATTATCTTTTTACCTCAATGTAAAGCATTTTTACCCGAAAAGAGGTATTTATTGTGATCGTATCTAAACTTCCTGTCATTTTGGCAGAGAAAAAATTGCGTGTAGCAGATGTTGTAAGGGCAACAGGCATGAGCAAATCAACGCTTCATAAACTATATAATGAAGAGTCATCAAGAATTGATTTCAATACTATCGATCAGCTATGTGAGTTTTTAGACGTGCAGGTAGGTGACTTATTTATTTATAAGCCAAATAATAAAGAAGCTAGTGACGAGTCTTGAAGACCTATAAAGCTGGAAATAAATGCGTAGAGAAACAGCGGTATAGCCTTGTATACAACGCGCTTCAAAATACGGAATTAAGGTTGGGGTTATTTTTTATATTTGCTTTTACATGATTTGGTCACGTTTTGGTCACGCTATGAGTTCAGTCTATAAAAGTAGTAGAAAAGGAAAAAAGATGCTAAGAAAATATTTTTTAGCATTGTTTTTTATAAAGAGAAGAATGGTAAGTTGGGGTCAATTATAAAATCAGTGTTTATAGCGTGGGCACGAAATGGTCACGTTTTGGTCACGGTGCTGATTTTTGAGCTTTTAATATATTAGGTAAACTTAATAATTGAGCTAACCAGCTAATACTAAATTTCGCTACAACCCTTGAAAAATAGACAAAAAAAAGCCTCACTGTGAAGTGAGGCTTTTTAAGTATTTGGAGCGGGAAAAGAGATTCGAACTCTCGACCCCAACCTTGGCAAGGTTATGCTCTACCACTGAGCTATTCCCGCTAAATCATTTGATTAACTATCATCAGATGATGAAGGCATATTATACGCAGTTTTTTTATTCTGTCAACAGATAAGTTTAAATAAAAAAGTACTGCTGATTGAGTGTTCAAAAATCATCACTACCAGCCGCCTATGTCAGGATAATTGAGTATATCGAACACCAGACTTTATAGGTTTTTATAGCAGATTAGCTATTACTCTAAATGGCTAAAGTCATGATTTATAGTAGTTAATGTTATACAAAGCTGTAAGACTTTGAGGTCGTATCCTTTAACAGTAGTTACAATTCTGTTATATTGATAATAGTGAATTAATTTAATTATATTTATTTCTAATTGAGCATAAGTACATTTTCTAAATTATAAATACTATAAAAAATGTACTACGGAAATGACTTCATTATGACCAATAATCAAGCTTTACAACAGATCCGCTTAATATGTAGCTCAGGGTTACCGCCTTTGATGGTCATGCCGCTACTTTCAGATGCATTGCATAAGGTTCTACCGTGTTTTAGCTTTACTTTTATTTTCACGGATCAGCAGGCAAAGCCCCTAGCTTATTATGCTGAAAATCTTGATGAGAGCACTCACAAGCTGTTTAGTGAGAAAGGGCATTTGCTTACCTCTGAGCATAATGACCCTGCCAGCTTCCCCCATTTATTTGGGTTGCCGAACGCATACGGTAATATGCTCAATCCGCCTGCTCAGTATTATAAAGGTAGTATTTACACCAACTTTTTTGCCCCGAACGGTATACAGCATTTTATCGATATGACCATTAGCCATAATGGCTTACCATTAGTTATGATAGGTATTTTTAGGGAAGAGTTCGGTAAAAAATCTGCTAAAAAGTCTGGTTATAGTAAGAAAGAAATAGCGCTACTGCCTTTATTATATAGTCACCTAAAACATCTAAGTTTATCTAAAAGTAGTCTTGAGGCGCGTGACAATCTCTTAGATAGCATTGATTCAAAAGCTTTTGGTTTAACCTTTGATGACAATGAAATCCAAGATGATGTTATGGCAGAAGTTTTTACGGAATGTGAGCGTAATACAAGAGTTGATAGTATGAGTGCCAGTATCACGGTCAACGCTAATGGAGATATTCTGTTTGCCTCACAAGAAGCTATCAATCTGCTCAAGCAAGGTCTCACTGTCAAGCATAGATATCTACTAGAATATCAACATAGCATGCAGCCGCTGGTCAAGTTCTTGTGTCAGTCATTAGCGCGTAAATTTGCTCACAGCTATATCAGTCCACCTATGCGCTATCTACCTGTGCCAAATGGCATGTTAATTATTCGAGCTTATCAAATGAATGCCCTAACAAGCGCTAATGGCCTGCCAGAATATTACTCCATTCATATTGAGCTGGTACAGCCTACTCGATTAAGAGTATTGCGTCAGTTGACTAGATATCAGCTGCCTCCCAAGGTGATGTCTGTCGCTTGGTTTATCTCTATTGGCTTAAATAATGTACAAGTTTGCGAGCGTTTGTCTATTCAGCCCAGTACTTTGCGTAGCTACCTAAAAGTTCTCTATAACCGCTTAAATGTCAATTCTCACGAGCAGCTCAAGCTGAAACTCACCAACTCCTAACTCAAGCTTTATCCTCTATTAGTTGGTTTATCCCCTATATGGGGGAAGAAATAAGTTAGCTTTGCGCCCATACTACTATTATATTTAGGATGACTCTATAAATTAGGAGAAAAGTCATGCGTTTATCATTTCCCGCAAGCTTGCTATCAGGCAACAATCAAGACGGTTATCTAAAAGTGGGTTCGGTGGCATTACTATTGATCCTTAGCACTTTTGCCTTTAGCCCCTCTGCCCAAGCGGGCTTCGATGACATGTCACATTATGCTCCTCGAACCTTGGTTGCCAACCCTAATAATTTTAAGCGCATACGTATTAATGGCAGAGGGGTTTCAGAGTCTATGGCGCCCTGTCCCCTTGCTATGGGGCTTATCAATTGTACCTTAGAGAAGGTGGCCTTGATAAGTCTACCGATTAGCAGCATTGATGATGACTATGATCTGGCACAAGTGTTTTATTATCCTAACACTGAACAGCCAAGCACCGCAGTAGTCATCGTGCAAAAGACAGGCTTGATGGATGATAGCGTCAGTGGTCAAAGGTATCGGGTTAGTTTTAAGTTGGAAGGTGGCAATACCGCTAATGCCTCTTGGAATTTTGTCCAGTATGGTGAGCAGTTTCAGTGTGCCAGAGGGGATATGGCAGGCAGGTGGGTGAAGAGCAGATGCCTATAGTCGATATGATTTAAAGACATTAAGCTCATTAATATTTAGGAAATAGTTATTACAAACGGAGTTGTCAACTATGAAAACCTCGATAAAAATGTCAACCGTCTTACTGACTAGCGGCATTATACTCAGCACGCTACTAACGGCCTGTGATTCAGCAGACATTACGGACAAAGTCGCTTCTGCGGCCACCGAAGCTGCAGTAGAAAAAATGTCAGATTCAGAAATGGATATCAGTATAGATAATGATGAGAAAAACCAACAGCAAACTATCGTCATGAAGGAGGGCGATGATGAGCTGAAAATGGTCGTAGGTCTAGATGTCGCATTGCCCAAAGACTTTCCTAGTGACGTACCGCTACCGGCGAGCATGAGATTAATAAGTGCCACTGAAATACCAGATCAGGGCTACAGTATTCATGGAGCCGTTGCAGGCGAACTATCAACAACGATTAGCCAAACTAAAAAAGAGGCGAAAGATGCAGGATGGGAAGAAAGCACGGTCTCGGAGCAACTGGAATTAATCATGATTATCATGGAGAAGGACGGTCGAGTATTGGTCTATAGCGTTATGGAATTAGAGCCAAAAGAGAGGCAGGTAGAAGGACATAACCTCATGTATAGCGTGACCGCTAGCTAAACTAGCTCATCAGTTATCAAGCATTAGAGCCACTCTAATGCTTTTTTTGTGTCTAAAAAGCCTAAAAGTGCAAAGTATCCCCCATGTGGGGGAAGTTATGACAAGGCTTTTAACTTAATCTAAACGAATAGGTTAGATGCCATACATACTGTCAGTAGTCTGTATAACGAGGTTGATGATGGCAGTAACTTGGCTAATGAGATCCTGATATTTATTTAATAACAATGACTGATAAAAAAGGAATTTGTCATGTTAAACCATATCTATAGAGTCATCTTCAATCGTGCTACTGGCTGTTATGTCGCCGTTAGCGAAATCGCCAAATCTAGTGGTAAATCCAGTCGCGCTACTACTGTCGGTGCAGTAGCTTCAACAACTAATATTGATAAGAATAGTTCAAATAGTGCTCGCTCGCTACGTCGTCATGCCGTCAGTGCTGCGATAGCGGCAGCGCTAGGTCTAAGTGCGATGAGCAGTCAGGCCTTTGTTTGTGAAAGCACTACAGGTTTTGGTGGTGGTTCAACGGCTACTGGTTTCGAAGCTACTGCTTGTGGCTTTAGTAATGAGGCTTCAGGCTTTGCGAGCTCAGCGATGGGTTACAGCAATCAATCTTTAGGCTCTATTAGTTTAGCGATGGGTTATAGTAATCAGTCAGTAGGAGAGCTTAGCAGCGCCTTAGGCGCTCTCACTGGTGCTATTGGTACTGGCAGTACTGCAGTCGGCGGTGCGTCAGGTTCTGCTGCAACCATTGAGGATGATGGTACCGTAATAACCTCGGTAAACGGTATTCCTGTCACTGCTACGAGTACTAATCTAAATAGCATTACTAAAATCAATGGCGTGACAGTTAATTCGGATCAGCGTGCTGCCTTTATCAACAGTGTTAATAATGGTGGGGCTGTGGCCTTTGGCTTAAATAGCACCGCAGTTGGTGCAGAGAATGCCGCGATAGGGGGTCGTAGTAGCGCATTGGGCGTTGGTAATCGAACACTGGGTTATTGGAGCTCAGCGATAGGTTATCGCAATGAGTCATCAGGAAGGGCAAGCTCAGCAATGGGATATTATAATGAGTCTTCAGGAGAAAAAAGCTCAGCGGTGGGTTTTAATAATGACTCTTCAGGCTATGCTAGCTCAGCGGTGGGATATTATAATGACTCTTCAGGCGAATCTAGCTCAGCAATGGGATCTTTTAATGAATCATCAGGAGAAAGAAGCTCAGCTGTGGGTTATGCTAATGATTCTGCAGGAATTTATAGCTCAGCTGTGGGTTATCGTAATCAGTCAGTAGGAGAGCTTAGCAGCGCCTTAGGCGCTCTCACTGGTGCTATTGGTACTGGCAGTACTGCAGTCGGCGGTGCGTCAGGTTCTGCTGCAACCATTGAGGATGATGGTACCGTAATAACCTCGGTAAACGGTATTCCTGTCACTGCTACGAGTACTAATCTAAATAGCATTACTAAAATCAATGGCGTGACAGTTAATTCGGATCAGCGTGCTGCCTTTATCAACAGTGTCAATGCTGGTGGGGCTGTGGCTTTTCGTGAAAATAGTACCGCAGTTGGTGCAGGGAATGCTGCAATAGGAGTAAAAAGCAGCGCATTGGGTTTTGATAATCTGGCACTAGCCAATAATAGCTCCGCGGTGGGTTATCGCAATGAGTCTTCAGGCGAGGGTAGCTCAGCGGTGGGTTATAGCAATGAGTCTTCAGGCACTGATAGCACAGCGGTGGGTTCTGACAATCAGTCTTCAGGCAATTTTAGCTCAGCGATGGGTCATCGAAATGAGTCTGCAGGCAACCGTAGCTCAGCGGTGGGTTATCTCAATGAGTCTTCAGGCGAGAAAAGCTCAGCAGTTGGCTATCTCAACAAATCATCGGGCGATAGTAGCTCAGCAATGGGTGTTAGTAGCGTGGCAAGCGCCGCAGGGGCAACCGCTGTTGGCAGTGGTGATAAGTTTAGGTTAGTACCTGTAGACGGTGCTGTGGTGCAAGCCGCCTTTACCGCGGCGACTCCAGCAACCTTGACAGACCCTGAGGGTCGTCGCTATAAAGACGACGGCTCGGGCGGTAAGATATATGAGTTCGCAGCAGCAGACTATAAACCATTTGGTATTGGTGCTACCGCAAGTGCTGTACGAGCACTGGCACTGGGTACCGACGCAGTCGCTGACATTCGCGACAGCGTCGCGCTCGGCAGTAAAAGCGTCACCTCAGTAGCGGCGGGCGTAGCAGGCTATGTAGTGGCATAATAAAATTGGACAGCTTCTAAGAGGTTATAATAACCCAAAGA
>NZ_RRYX01000102.1:0-10438 GCF_014861375.1 Psychrobacter sp. FME5
AAGACCATTACCTCTGACAATGGTAAAGAGTTTGCTCAGCATAAGAAGGTGAAACGAAAGCTCTTTACTTCCTTCTTCTTTGCCGATGCTTATGCGTCATGGCAGCGAGGAACCAACGAGAATACTAACGGCTTAATCAGAGAGTTCTTGCCTAAGGGTTGTGACTTTAGACAAGTCTCTGATAATGAGATACAAGCTATTGAGAATAAACTAAACAACAGACCAAGAAAACGCTTAGGGTTTAAAACGCCCAATCAGGTGTTCTATAATATAATTTAGCGTTGCACTTGGTGTGTTAATCTAAGTTTTTAAATAAAGAATAAACAGCTATTGAACCAACAGCTGAATGGGCGCGTCATTACTACTATTGATTTGATGATTACCAGCATAACTTGAATCTTGGTGTTGGCTATTTTGAGAGATTTGTCCGATCGTTACCCACTGTCCGCGTGGTACGATAATGGTGCTATTAAGTTTTTGGCTTTTGATAGCAGGGTTTTGATTATGTGATGAGTTAGAACGCGTTAATTTTTCTTCTACTTGCGAGAGTTTAACTTCGACTTGCCCATTCGGTAGCAGCCTTGGTGTGACTGCCACACCCTGAGTCGTTGGCAATAGTACTTGTTGCTGAATAATAATCTGCCCTACTGGGCGATGATTGCTTGGATAAGTATTGGCAGCGTAATTCTGAGTTAACGAATAAAGTGTGCCCGTACTGATGCTGGCCGCACTGCCAGACAGCGTTTGCACTTGATACAGACTGCTATTCTGCTGCTGGCTATTACGCTGATTAATGACACCTGTACCTTGAATACCTCGATTACTAATAATCACCCGCCCTTGCTGAATATTGCTTTGGCGATTGTCAGTATTTCCCACACGAACCGCGACCGTTACTGCTTGGGGCTGAGTATCAATTTGTGTGAGTAATTGCCGCACTGCCTGATAATTGGCCTCTGTGGTTTGCAAAACCAATTTATCTTGATAAGTGGCAACGCTTCCTCCATCTTGGCTGTTATTTAGCTGCTGACGAACAGTGGGTAATAATGCATCCCCGCCATAAGTGTCGATGACGTAAGTTTGATAAGTGGCGGCTTGGGCGACCATCGGGGCCAGCGCTAATGACGATATGATGACCAAGGGCGCTGAACCAAGTAGCCGTTTTAGTTTTGTTGGCCGCCGATGGCGAGCGCGATTATATACATTAATAACGCTCAATTTTTTGCTATATCGCTGTTGTTTCACGCTATACCTCTTATGATAGTCAATAATCATCACACCATAACACTTGGCTTATTCACTCATTTATTTACTCATTTAATCCCAATACATCTTGCATATTATATTGCCCTGCTTTTTGCTGTACTACCCAAGTGGTGGCACGCACAGCGCCCGCAGCAAAGGTCATCCGTGCCCGCGCGCGATGGGTAATCTCAACCACTTCGCCATCAGCGATAAACATCACGGTATGATCGCCGACAATCTCACCACCACGAATCGCATGAATGCCGATGGTACCTGATTCGCGCTCGCCTGTTTGTCCTTCGCGCCCATAAACGGCGACGTCTTTGAGGTTTTGCCCACGCGCATTTGCCACTGCTTCTGCCATCATAAACGCCGTACCCGATGGTGCATCGATTTTGTGTTTATGGTGTGCCTCGATCACTTCTACATCGGCATCAGTACCAAAAGCTTTGGCTGCCGTTTCTAACAATTTTAGAGACAGGTTAACGCCTGTTGAATAGTTACCGGCATAGACGATAGCGATTTTTTTACTCGCATCATGCAGTACTCTTTCTTGCTGTTCATTGAAGCCCGTCGTTCCAATCACCATCGCGACGTCATGCTCGGCACAAACTTGCATGTTTTGTTCAGTAGCATCTGGCAAGCTAAAGTCAATTAACACATCGATGTCGTTAATGACGGATTGTAGGTCATCCACTATCTGCACCTCTAAACAACCTATCGCTGCCACTTCCCCAGCATCAGCCCCAACGAGGCTTGAGCCTTGGCGCTCAATCGCAGCATTTAGAGTCGTTTGGGGGTTGTCTTGTACCGCTTCGATAAGCATACGACCCATACGACCGCCGGCACCGATGACACCGATTTTAATGGCTTCTTTATTCGTATTATTCATGGCTTGTTTATTTGTTTGTTGGCTCATACCTTTATCCTAAACACTTTATTTTAATAAGATTGTTTTTAGCGAAATTAGTTTTTAATCATGATTATTGTCAGTTTAGCAAATATCCTCGCTGAATGTTTTTTTATGCATTTAACAACCAAACATCACCAGTAAAAATACTGATAATAAAAAGCCCGATAGTTTCACGTGAAACTATCGGGCTTAAAACAATTGAATACTTTAACCAAAGCAATCTATCAGTCGAACAAGTCACCAATCTTTTCAAAGAATGATTTTTTATGCGGTGACTGCTGATGCTTACTGTCGCCATCAAGCGTATCTTGGAACTGACGCAGCAAGTCTTTTTGCTCACGATTGAGGTTGACTGGCGTTTCGATGACCACACGGCAGATTAAATCACCTTTCATCGTGGTACGTACGGGCGTCACGCCTTTGCCGCGCACGCGCAGTAGTTTACCACTTTGTGTACCTTCAGCCACCTTGATTTTGACTTTGCCATCTAAGGTCGGTATCTGCACTTCTTTACCAAGCGCGGCATCGGTAATGCTCACGGGCACATCCATGTAGAGATCCGCACCTTGACGGGTAAAGACCTTATGCGGCTTGACGCGCACTTCGACATACAAGTCGCCGTTTTGCACTCCTGCTCCACCTGCTTCACCTTCACCAGATAGACGCACACGGTCGCCATCATCAACGCCCGCTGGGATAGAAACCTCTAGGTTACGAGATTTGTCTTTGACCCCATTACCATGACAGTCAGGACAAGGGTTTTTAATTTGCTTACCACTACCACCGCACTGTGGGCAGGCTTGCTGAACGGCAAAGAAGCCTTGCTGTATGCGGACTTGGCCTTGACCATGACACATCTGACAAGTCACGACGTCCGAGGCGTTTTTTGCACCCTTGCCATCACAAGTGTCACAAGGCGCAGGGGCGGTGAAACTGATCTCTTTTTTGCAGCCGCGTACCGCTTCTTCTAAGGTTAGCTCAATCACATAACGTAAGTCTGAACCACGGCGCGAGCGTCCACCGCCGCCACCACGTGATTGACCAAAGATATCGCCGAAGTTGCCAAAGATATCACCAAAGATATCTTGGAAGTTGCCGCCACCTGCTCCGCCGAAGCCGCCGCCACCGCCCATGCCATTTTCGAAAGCAGCATGACCCATACGATCGTAGGCTGAGCGTTTTTCTTCGTCGCTTAGCACCTCATAAGCCATGGATGCTTCTTTGAATTTATCTTCGGCATCAGGGTCATCAGAATTACGATCTGGATGGTATTTCATCGCCAGCTTGCGGTAGGCTCGCTTCACTTCTTTGTTGTCTGCTGTTTTGCTGACGCCTAATACCTCATAAAAATCGCGCTTACTCATCGTCTCTCCTATTGTCGTCACAGTACCATTAGCCCATAAGTCTATCGACCCTGTCGTCAACGCTCACACGCATTTTTTATACTCAATCGCGAGCAGTTGTTTCACATGAAACATAGCCGCTCTATTAACGATGTAAAAATACGGGTTGAACGGACGAGCAAATACGGCGGGATGCTGTTTAACCAAATCAATTATTAAAAGTTTGCGCTATTTATGGAGATGATGGGTTAATTTATCAAGCTTTTAGCAGGGGATATTACTGACTGGGATAGTCAGGTTAAAAAATGATTGAAATAATAACTCGACGTTCAAAAACTTTGCAATATATAGCCCGTTTGAAATAAAATCGATACGTTAGTAGCCACATGCTACTGGTATAGAGTCACGATGTTATCAGCCTCGTTAATCCAACTCACGTATCATTTATACTCGATTTGCCATTATCCACCTTATTGCGGGTTGATTATGCAAGGCTTAAATCTTCACAATAAACCTCAGTGCGTGTCATCAATGAGCATATTTATATATTTATCATATTAGGCCGTGTTAGTATTTATCGCCCTAGCCATCCTGCTAGCCACCTTTTAACCAATACAACTTACAAACATAATAAACGTAGTCTGTGTAGCCATTTATATGGAATTGACTATATAGCGAACAAATACAGTAAAGGCATTTATCTTTATGAAAAAACTGATTGTTTTATTGATCGTGATTGCAGTTGCAATCTTTGCAGGCTCCCCTTATTACAGCGCTTATCAGCTTAAAAATGCCTATGATGCCAAAGATGGCGCTGCTATCGCCGCTGCTATCGATTACGAACAAGTACGACCCAGTGTGCAAAATCAATTAACCAGCCAGTTTGCACTGACCATGACCAAATATCCACTGGTTGCAGAATTGGGCGGCGCGGCATTAAATGAGGCGGCAAACGGTTTTATCATACAGGCAGTCGATGGCGCAATCACGCCGCAAAATATCGAAAAGCTTATCAACACCCAAGGTCAAGCCAACACCGCAACCAAAGAGTTGGCAGCAGCATGGGCAATTGCCAGCAATCAAGTTGATTTGAAAAATCTGATTCAAAACTTAATCATTCAGCGCGGTGACGTCAATGCAGTGGTCAAAAACCAAATGCAGCAAATTATGGACAAGCAGGCGGCTGAGCTCGAGCAGCAAGTGGCGCAAGGCACAGATAGTGACAAACCAAAACTGAGTTATTGCGGCATCAATTGTTTCAATATCAGCGGTCAGGTCAAAGGCTATCCGCTTACCATAGAAATGCAGCGCGAGGGCTTAATTAACTGGAAAATCGTTGATGTTGTACTGCCATAAACGGCTATCCAAATAAAACAAAAACCGCCTCATGAGTGATATTCATGAGGCGGTTTTTTTAGGTGTCACTGTTACTCAGTGTTCTATATCACAAATTTGATATGACCTAGTCTACTCCCAAAAACTCTAAGAATTCAGGACTCTCAAAACTTGCTTGGTAAAGCACGCCATCTTCACGATAAATAGCAGGCGTTGCCATCACCGCAAGCCCTGCCGACTTTTCACGATTAGACGTTATATGATTAACAGTGCAGCTTGCTGGCGCAGGCGTCATCTCACCTTTTAACATCGCCTTATCAAAGGCTTTTCGGCGGCTGTCTTCGTCACCTTGACACCAAATAGCGCGCATTTGCTCCGGCGACTCTTCATATATTGGATAACCAATGGTTTTCACCGTTACCCCTTTAGCGTTAAGCATCGGTAGCTGCTCATGCAGTAGGCGACAGTAAGGACAGTTCACATCGTTAGCCACATAAATGACTGCTCTCTCAGGACTGGTCGCTGGATAAGTAATCAATTGCGATTCGTCTAATTCAGCGAACACTGACTGGTTTTTGCGCTTTTCAAAGTCCTCATCGAGTCCTGTGAACTGACCGTTTTCGATAACAGATATCTCGCCATCGGTGATGTATTGCGCGTCATCTGATAACAAGAACGGCACACCCTCTAACGTCGCACCCCAAATGACCCCCGGTACTGCGGTATAAAAGAACGGTGTTTTAGTGCTCATGTTTTTCAGCGCACCCATATTGGCTAACAGATCAGTTTTGGTTTTTTTATTGACTGAAGTACCTGCCTGCGCGTTATTACTACGTACTGGCGTTTCATTAACCATACGTTTGCTCGGGTTCTTTTGTAGCTCACCTTGTATGACATACTTACCATCCGCTGTCATATGTAATGGCGGCTGACCCGCAAGATTGATTTGATACATGTTTGGCAACTGTGAAGGCACCATAGAGGTAATTTCTGTCTTAATACCCGCCTGAGTCAATATCGCACGCAAACGACTGTCAATTTCAGGGCTTATTTTTCCAGTGGTTTGAGCACTTTGAGCATTGTTATTTTGTGCATTGCTAGACGATGACGATGTTGCCGTAGGTTGAGCGCAAGCCGTCGTAGCGAATAATATGGCGGTGATGAGACTGGCAAATTTAAATACAGGTTTTTTCACAGAGTCTGTCCTATCAGGTTTTTAATAAAAGCATTTAATAGCGGCTAATTACATTATGCAAAAAAGTAGATTAAAAAAGTTACAAGGACTGTAGCATATCGGAGGATTTTTATGAGGATGGGATAGAGATTTGACGGCTAATTTTGCAAAATTGCTACCCAGCTTTAAGAGACAGGCAACACAGCAAGTTGCTAAAATTAATTGAGCACAATGACTGACAGAAATAACGATGTTAAACAGCATAAAAAAAGCAGCGCACGTTTAAGTGGCTGCTGATGTTAGCAAAACAGTCTATGGGCTTATTTTAAAGCTTAATCGATAGAATTTAAAATTGTTCGACTTCTTGAGGGGTTAAGAAACGGCTGTCGCCTTTCTCCAAACCCTCTAAATCGATATGACCAATACTGGCGCGATGTAGCTCGATTACCTTGTTGCCAAAATAGCCCATCATACGTTTGACTTGATGGTATTTACCTTGTTCAAGGGTCAGACGCGCATGTGTTTCATCAATGAACTCAAGGGTCGCAGGTTTGGTTTCTTCATGATCGCCTTCTAACAAAATACCTTCAGCCACTTCTTTGACTGCATTGGCTTGCGCCTCACTATCCATGGCATCTGCTAGGGTTAACTCATAGATTTTGGCATGCTCATGCTTAGGGCTAGTAACGCGGTGCAACCATTTGCCATCATCACTGATCAGTAGTGCGCCAGTGGTATCGACATCAAGTCGCCCAGCAATGCGTAAGCTACCAAGCTCTGGTACCGCTATCAGCTCTGTGACGATTGGGTATTCTTTGGCTTTAAGCGTGCATTCAAAGCCTTCAGGTTTGTGCAGTAAGATATAGCGGTTACCGGTGGCAACCGACAATGGCTCGCCTACCCACATCACATCGTCGTTGGCGATATCGACATGTACACCTGGGTCTTTGATGACCTGATCGTTTACCGTTACCTCACCCGCGTGTAGAATCTTTTTTGATTCTTTACGCGACAGCTCAGTGGATTTACTAATGAATTTATCTAAACGCATACGCTTAACTACCATCCGTTTTATAGCACCTACTCTACATTAAGCCAACGACACAAATACTCATACGCCGCTTGTTCGCTACCTTAAATGATTAGAAGTGGTACTATAATAAAAAATTAAATGAACACTGCGCCAAATACGGCAGACAATGAAAGTTAGACAAGTTTACCATATCCAACCTAGACCTGATGAAATATGAGCTATCAAACGCTAAAACGTGCTGTTACTGCTCGTTTAGAAATTAAGAAATCCGAGTTTATTGCCTACGCTTATCCAGTTAATTCACGTGAAGACGCAATGTTTCACGTGGAACAGCTACGTGAGCAATACGCCGATGCCCGTCATCACTGCTGGGCATATATCATTGGCGACCCTAATAACACCACCAGTGCCGGCTTTGACGACGATGGTGAGCCAAATGGTACGGCGGGTCGTCCGATATTAAATGTGTTGCAGCACAAGTCTATCGGCAACGTGATTATCATCGTCGTGCGTTATTTTGGCGGAATTAAACTGGGCGCTGGCGGCTTGACCCGTGCTTATGCAGGCTCGGCGCAAGCGGCGGTTGATGAGATGATACTGCTACCTTACGTGCCGATGGCGCAAGTACAGATATTGGCAGAGTTTGCTACCGAAGCCCAATGTCGTTACATCGTTGATAGCCTAAACGGCAGTATCGATGATGTCGCTTATAGTAAACAAGTGACATTGAGTGTGACGCTCGCTGAAGTGGATATTGAGGATTTAAAAGAGCGTCTGGCGATGGATGGTCGGGTGTTAGAGTCGCCGTAACTCATAAATACGTTTGAGTAACCATGCGTTCACTGAGCGTTCACTAAATCTTATTGGTTTTGGCTATAAGCGTCGGTATGATAAAGCTCTGATTATTCACAACGATTTTAATAAACATAAAATAAGATTCATATATGCCAACCTCAAAATCGACAAAACCATTCACGCCTGCTCCTTTTAAACCGCCATTTTGGCTAACCAATCCGCATTTGCAAAGTATCCTGCCCAAGTTTTTTGCACCCAAAACCCCGACTTATCGCCGCGTGGTCGAAAAAGATTCGTTAGATGAAAGTGATATTGCTTATGACTTTTATGACGCCCATCCGATTGAAGCTGCAGAAAACGGTGAACTTGAGCAAACGCCGTTGATCGTCCTGTTTCACGGTATGGAAGGCAGTAGCGACAGTCATTATGCCCGTGCTTTGGCCTATCAGATGCACGCGCAAGGTTGGCATTTTGTGGTGGCGCACTTTCGCAGCTGTGGCGGTATTCCTGCGAGCGGTCGCGTCTTTTATAACGCAGGGGACACCGGCGAGTTGCACCATATGCTTGAAAACCTGCGCGAAAGCTTTGCCCATATCTATGCGGCTGGGGTATCACTAGGTGGTAATGCCTTGGCAAAATATATGGGCGAATATGGTGACGACGCAATCTGCCAAGGCGCGGCTGTGATTTCTGCGCCCGTTGATATGTCATCGGCGGCGCTTAGTATGCACGGATTTTTGAGCCATCGTATTTATACTCCTTACTTACTCAACCCCATTATCAAAAAAGCCTTAGCCAATGACATCACTAAAGAGGAGATCGACTCGATCAAGTCGGTCAATCGTATCAGTGATTTTGATGATATCTTTACCGCGCCGCGTCACGGCTACCGCTCTAACAATCATTACTATCAGGCTTCATCAGCCCTGCCTTATTTGATAAAAGTGACCAAGCCTTTATTATTGATTAGCGCCAAAGACGATCCCTTCCTTGGTTTTACCGCCACACCAAACGATGTGTCTGACAGTATCACTATTTTAGACACTGAGCATGGTGGTCATGTGGGCTTTATTCGTTATCGCTCCGATAAAGACAAGTCACCTCATCTTTATAAAAAATCCAGATTTGATATTAATTGGATACCTGAAACCGTCAGTGCTTATTTTGAGTCTATTGGTGTGTTACCTAATAAATAATAACTTAATCTACTTTACTCTTACCTTTTAAAACTGATGAGATTGTTCTATGTATCCATTTATTCGTTATGCCAGCACCATCGCTCGCGCCGCGCTACAAGTAAAAAAAGGCAACACCTTAACGTTTAAAGATACCAGCGAGATTAGCTTTCGCTGCCGACTGTCTGATATTGATAATTTTTTAGAGATGAATAATGGTCGCGTGTTCACACTTTATGACATGGGGCGTACCGACTTTGCAGTACGTAGCGGACTTGGCAAACAGCTGCTAAAACAGCGTTGGGGTTTGGTGGTCGCTGGCAGTACTATTCAATATCGTAGGCGGATTCGCGCTTTTGAAAAAGTCACTATGAAAACTAAAATCGTCGCCTTTGATGAGCGCTGGATATATATTGAACAATCAATGTGGGTCAAGGGCAAACCTTGCTCGTCTGCCCTACTGCGTACTGGCGTCACCGAAGGCGGTAAAGTCATTGAGACCTCTCGTATATTGGCCGCGTTGGATCAATCTGATTGGGAACTACCACCAAGCGGCTATGTAAAAGAATGGATCGTGAGTGATGCTGACCGACCGTGGCCGCCGCAAGCTTAAAGCCAATTATTCAAAAATACTTATAAATTACAAGCAGCGATTCACAACCAGCTCTTCACAACCAGCTCTTCACAACCAGCTCTTCACAACCAGCTCTTCACAACCAAGTAACCTTATAGCTACTATTTACTAACAATACATTATATAAATAAGTATATTAAATGTTAGGATAGTAGTGAGTTTTCATTAAACTGAATAAGGAAAATAAGATGGCTAATAACACGGATTATCGCACTGATTATGTAGGCACACTGTTTGATAATAGTGATTCAAATCCTAACAAAATTACCTTGGCTTTTACTATGGCGGGAATTGCCTTGAAGAAAGGGCACTCTGCTTCAGTGATTTTGATGGTAGACGCAGTGCATTTGGCATTACCAAACGCTTTAGATGACGTCAATATTGGCGCGCCATTTGAGCCTGCAGGCGAATTGCTAGAAGCCTTTATCGCAAATGGCGGCCAAGTATTGGTTTGCGGTGCGTGTATGAAACACAATGGCGTTGAAGAATCTGCGATTGATAAGCGCTTCCCTGTGATTAGTGGCGATGATGTGGTCGAGCTGTTGATGAATGCCAAAGGCTCGTTGCAGTTGAACTAAACACTTAAGCTAAGCAATAAGTTGAAATAAATGGGTCAGTTTTCTTAATTATCTTTTGATAGTTTAGGATCTGACCTATTTTTCGTTTGAAGATAAGCTATTAACCTTAAAAAGATTACCTTTGTACTCCAAACCTATTTCCTTTATCGCATAACTAAAGGCTCTGTTTTAATAGTGTGTTGATATAACTTATTGATAAATGATATAATGACT
>NZ_RRYX01000103.1:0-10299 GCF_014861375.1 Psychrobacter sp. FME5
AGATTAGTGAGATGCTCTTCTTTTTTCAATCACTTTCGATGTTGAGAGTGGGGTATAAATCAGTAATTTATAAATACACAGCACCTATAAAAATGAGGATACCATCAGAAATTTATTCAGTAGAAACCGAGTAACAAACCAATGCAGCTTTCAAATATCCAGCAGTTTTTGACAAAATGGGGGCAAAAACGTTTCACTAATAAGTAATTGACGCCCATACCAATCATAACGTGTCTGCCTTTGCCAGCCCTCAGTAGTATGCTGAATAGAGCGATAATTGGGTAAAGTGCGACTGCGTTTAAATAGCACGTAACCGATAGGCGTGCCTTTGAGCTGTTGCAAACGCCGTGCGCGACCTTTAAGACTGGGAAGTGGAAAAACACTTTGCGCGGCTACCCATGGGCGCTCATCATTACCATATAGCTGCGCCTCGCGTACCCAAGCCAGCATCGGACGATTCAGCATGGCGCCTTGGATGCCCAATTGCTGCTTTTGGATGAGGGACAGCTGTCGATAGCCTTCAAAGCTGCGCTCTACGCGCAGTGGCTGTCCTGCTTTTACCTCTAATAAGGCAGTGAGAGAACCTTCGGTATTGAGCCAAGACAATAGCTCAACAGGCGGTGATGAATGGGCAGAAAAAGAGAGATTACTAGGCATAATTAACGGCTAATCATAAAGTATTAAAAAAGACAAATATTAAGGGGTATCTATGGCGTATTAAAGTTAGGCATATTATCGGCATTAAACGGCAATGCTTCAAACGCTTGCTGGCGATACTGTGCCATGTGCAATCGATCCTCACGACAGAAGTTACTAATCGCTGGTACAAAACGCGGATCATAAATACGGTGGATAGAATGCGTCGTCGTGGGTATGAAGCCACGTACCAACTTATGCTCACCCTGCGTACCGGGGTCAAAGTACATCAAACCCTGCTCGATGGCAAACTCAAGTCCTTGATAATAACACAGCTCAAAGTGCAAGCTATCGTACTCACCCAGCGCTCCCCAATAACGACCATAAAGGGTAGCATTTTTGCTCTCAGGGTCATTATATGAAACAGGCCTATCATATAAAAATAAGCTACTCGCGATAATCTCACCCGTCGTATCGAGTGCTTGGGCTAGCATCAGATGCTCAGGCATAGTCGCTGCCAATGCCCTAAAAAAATCTATGGTCAAATAAGGTTGCTGACCGCGCACTGCATAAGTCATCACATAACAGTGATAAAAGGCCTTCCAGTCATCCTCGGTAATCGCCTCACCACATTTGCGCTGACAGGTGATACCTTGCTCGGCAACCTTGCGCCGCTCGGCCCGTATCGTCTTACGCTTTTTGGCTTTTAGGGTCATCAAAAATGCATCAAAATCTGCAAAAGGCTGACTGTCATTGAGCAAGTCTTTATTTTGCCACAAAAACTGACAACCCTGCCGCTCAAGTATGGGCATATCAATAGCGGTCGGGATAGTACTGTTGTTTTGGGCGGCAAGCGCCCGTTCTATATCAATATCAGTAGGCATAGCTTCCTGAGCGACAGACGCCAATTCAGGCGTAACAAACAACCCATGCCAGCTCGAGGCACCCACTTGCTGAGCAATATCATCCACGCCTGCGATGGCTGTTTTTATAATATCTGGCGTTAAATCCTCAGCTTTTGCCAACCATAAACGCTGACCCGTAATCGGAGTATAAGGCACGCTGGTGACCAGCCTTGGATAGTAGTCGACACCATAGCGCGCGTAAGCTTCTGCCCATGCATGATCAAACACAAACTCACCGCGGTGATGGCCTTTTATAAAAACTGGTAATACAGCAACTGGTTGTGTTATCGCTTTATCTGCCACTTCATCTGTGATGCGGTGCACCAAAACAAATAACGGCAACCAGCCCGCCTGCTCACCAATCGCCCCCGTATCAATAAGCGCTTGCCAAAATGCAAACGACATAAAAGGGCTATCGGGTGTTTGCCAGTCGCCTAGGCTTTGCCAGCTGATATCATTGAGTAGCGCATACTGTAAACTCATGGTCATATTCTTTATCGCACTCTACTATTAATTTTTTGGTTATGGGCTAGCGTAGCAAATTCTGACTAAGTTTCTGTCAAAATTTGCGTATTAAATAAAAACCTTTTATAGAGATGAATAAATCTAGCATAAAAAAAGCCGTCTATAATATAGATAGCCTCACTCATGATTGCATAACCTTACCTATTATCACGGCATGTTTATGCTTTACTTATCTTCAAAAACACCATGCTTGAAAACATCGCTTAAAAACACATTGCTTATAAACAAAATACAGTGTGAGTATAGTTTGGATATAGAAAAGATGATATCTTCGCTAATGACTGATAGAATAACCCTGCTTATATCATAATATAATTAATATGCAGGGTAAATATTCGACAATAGTATGTTTGGTTCATTATTCGATATTGACAACCTGTAATATTCATAACGACTCTGCCAAACACCTTGTGCGCAGTATATTTCCCGCCACTGTAATCGCGAGCATAACAGTATCTTCATAAAAAAATTAACGCCAGTTAATGAAAGAAGATAAGCAAAATTAACACTCTCCGCACGATTACCTACAATGTACGTAAGCCCATAGCCTCTTATCAAACAAGAGCCATATATATATCTACTGAACCATTGCACTATTTTTAAAAATTATTATTACCAACAAAGGAATGCTGACCAATGTCAAAAATCATTTATACCAAAACGGATGAAGCCCCAGCGCTAGCCACTCTATCTTTCTTGCCCA
Source organism: Psychrobacter sp. FME5 (assembly GCF_014861375.1). Classification (NCBI taxonomy): domain Bacteria; kingdom Pseudomonadati; phylum Pseudomonadota; class Gammaproteobacteria; order Moraxellales; family Moraxellaceae; genus Psychrobacter; species Psychrobacter sp. FME5. The sequence continues at coordinate 2,770 of NZ_RRYX01000103.1, forward strand.
TCGTTAAGGCATTTACCAAAACAGCAGGAATTGAGATTGAAACTGCTGACATCTCGTTAGCAGGGCGTATTATTGCCTTATTTTCAGAGTTTTTACCTGAAGAGCAGCGTATCCCAAGTGCATTCGTAGCGTTAAGTGAACTGGTAAAAAAACCTAAAGCAAATATTATTAAATTGCCAAATATCAGTGCTTCTATCCCGCAGTTGAAAGCCGCGATTAAAGAGTTACAAGATAAAGGTTATGATCTACCAGATTACCCAGATCATCCAGAAACAGATAAAGAAAAAGACGCTCGCATTCGTTATGACAAGATTAAAGGCAGTGCCATGAACCCTGTCTTGCGTGAAGGTAACTCTGACAGACGTGCGCCAAAAGCGGTCAAAGCTTTTGCTAGAAGTAACCCACATTCAATGGGTGCATGGAGTGCTGATTCTAAGTCACACGTGGCCACTATGGACCATGGTGATTTTGCTGATACCGAAGAATCAGTCACTATCGACAAGGCTACAGATTATCGTATTGAGTTTACAAGCGAGGACGGTACAGTTACTGAACTAAAAGCACCTGCACCATTACTAGCTGGTGAATTGATTGATGCCGCTATCTTAAGCCATGATGCACTAACTGAATTCTTAGAAGAGCAAGTTGAAGACGCCAAAGCAGAAGATGTGTTGTTTTCACTCCATCTAAAAGCCACTATGATGAAGGTCTCTGACCCTATTATCTTTGGTGAAGCAGTAAAAATCTTCGGTGGTGTTCTAAAAAGTATGCTGGCGATAAAAGTCAATAAGAAATCTATGCTAAGTTCTCTGATTCTATAGGGCTTTTCAAGGCTTCAAAATTGTTCAAATTTTAATCAGCATACTTTTTGACACACCACCAAATCTTCTTTAAAGAATTATTTGCTAAGCACGGTGATACTTTTAAAGAATTAGATGTCGACGTAAATAATGGCTTTAGCAACCTACTCTCTAAAATAAAAGAGCTGCCTGAAGAGAAGCGTCAGGAGATAGAAACGGATATTGAGAGCATTTACCAGAGTAATCCAGACCTGGCGATGGTCAATTCAGACAAAGGCATTACCAACCTACATGTACCGAGCGATGTGATTGTGGATGCGTCAATGCCAGCGATGATTCGTAGCTCAGGTAAAATGTGGGGTGCTGATAATGAGCTGCACGATACCAAGGCTGTTATCCCTGATAGTAGCTACGCTTGCATCTATGATGAAACCATCAAATTCCATAAAGAGCATGGCGCATTTGATCCAACCACGATGGGCTCAGTACCTAACGTTGGCTTGATGGCACAAAAAGCTGAAGAATACGGCTCACATGATAAAACCTTCCTCATACCATCCGCGGGCAAGGTACAAGTGCTTGATAGCGAAAGCAATGTATTGACCGAGCATCAAGTAGAAGCAGAAGATATTTGGCGTATGAATCAGGTAAAAGACGCGCCTATCCAAGATTGGGTAAAACTGGCCGTGACTCGCGCCCGTGCTAGCAACATCCCAACTGTCTTTTGGTTAAACCACAAACGTCCTCATCATGCAGAATTGATCAAAAAAGTAGAAAAATACCTAAAAGATTATGACACTGAAGGCTTAGATATTCGTATCATGCCAGTTCGTGAAGCCACTCGCTTTACCTTAGAGCGCTTAAAAGAAGGTAAAGACACCATCTCTGTCACTGGTAACGTACTACGAGATTACCTAACCGACTTGTTCCCAATCTTAGAGCTGGGCACCAGTGCAAAAATGCTATCAATCGTACCGCTAATGAATGGTGGCGGCCTATTTGAGACGGGTGCGGGTGGTTCAGCACCTAAGCATGTACAGCAGTTGGTTGAAGAAAACCACTTACGCTGGGACTCATTAGGTGAGTTTTTAGCCTTGGCGGTCTCTTTAGAGCATTTGGCAGAACACGAAGACAATGCCAAAGCGCAAATTTTGGCAGATACGCTTGATACAGCGACAGAAAAACTGTTATTGAATAACAAATCACCATCACGCAAAACGGGTGAGCTGGATAACCGTGGTAGCCATTTCTATCTGGCTATGTACTGGGCTGAAGAACTTGCCGCGCAGGACCAAGATAGTGAGCTAAAAGAGACGTTTGCGCCACTGGCCAAAAAACTTGCCAGCAATGAAGAGGCTATTGTTAAAGAGCTAAATGACGTTCAAGGTAAACCGGTAGATATCGATGGCTACTACTTCTTTGATGAAGCATTAGCGACAGAGGTAATGCGCCCAAGCCAATTATTAAACGAGACTATCGCTTCTTTATAATTGTGTTTTAAAGCATTTTAAACCTATAAAAAATACCCCGACAGTCTAAGGCTGTTGGGGCATTTTTTATAGAAAAGATGATATTTTTATCGATGACTGATAGAATAAGGGTCTTAACATCTTAATGTAATTTAGATACATTAGAAACAACCGAAAACACTACACTTAGTTCATTATGCGATATTGACATCGCATCAGACTTATAATCAGTTAACTACAATGTAGCGTCCACGATCTACTTTCAAACCATTCAGAAAAGCAGGCCGTTCAGACAAGACAGTCAAACTGCCTTCTTAACGAAACAAAAGCTCTAAGCAGACTCTCGAAGTCTCCAAGAGATTGCCTATAAAAATTAGCAACACACTATTTAGTCTAATCGCATGACCCATTATTACATAAGGGCGGCATAGGACTATTGAATTATATTTGACCCTTATTATTAATTACAACCAAAAGGAATGTCCTACTAATGTCAAAAATTATTTATACAAAAACTGACGAAGCACCAGCGCTAGCGACCTTGTCATTCTTGCCTATTGTCAAAGCATTTACCCAAACCGCAGGCGTTTCTGTCGAAACCAGCGATATTTCTGTTGCTGCGCGAGTATTGGCTGAATTCCCTGAATACTTAACTGAGGAACAGCGCGTTCCTGATAATTTGGCTGAGCTAGGTCGTCTGACCCAAGATCCAGACACCAACATCATTAAACTGCCTAACATCAGTGCCTCTGTCGGCCAGCTAAAAGCTGCTATCAAAGAGCTACAAAGCAAAGGCTTCGCCATACCTGATTTTCCAGATGATCCTAAAACCGAAGAAGAAAAAGAAATTCGTAAACGCTATGGCAAAAGCCTAGGCAGCTCGGTCAACCCAGTATTGCGTGAGGGTAACTCAGACCGCCGTGCACCAAAAGCGGTTAAAAACTACGCGCGCAAACATCCGCACTCTATGGGTGAATGGAAGCAATGGTCAAGCACGCACGTATCGCACATGCACAGCGGCGATTTTTATGATGGCGAGCAATCTCTCACACTAGACAAAGCGCGTACAGTACGTATGGAGCTGTTGACTGATAGTGGTGAGACTAAAGTCTTAAAACCAGAAATTGCGCTGCTCGATAAAGAAGTCATCGATCTGATGTTTATGAGCAAAAAAGCATTGCTTGATTTTTATGAGCGTGAAATGGAAGATTGCCGCGAAGCAGGTATCCTATTTTCATTGCACGTAAAAGCCACGATGATGAAAGTATCGCACCCTATCGTCTTCGGTCATGCGGTTAAAACTTATTATAAAGATGCTTTCCAAAAACACGGCGCGTTGTTTGATGAGCTGGGCATCAACGTCAATAACGGTATGGCCTCGTTATACGACAAAATTAAAGAGCTGCCAACCTCTCTACAAGAAGAGATTGAACGTGACCTGCATGCCTGCCAAGTGCATCGTCCTCGCCTCGCCATGGTGGATTCTAATAAAGGAATTACCAACTTCCATTCGCCAAGTGACGTGATCGTCGATGCGTCAATGCCAGCGATGATTCGCTCAGGTGGTAAAATGTGGGGCGCTGATGGCAAAATGTATGACTGTAAAGCGGTGATGCCTGAGTCTACCTTTGCCCGTATTTACCAAGAAATGATTAACTTCTGCAAGTGGCATGGCAACTTTGACCCAACCACAATGGGTACAGTTCCTAACGTTGGTTTGATGGCTCAAAAAGCAGAAGAGTACGGCTCACACGATAAAACCTTTGAATCTAGCGACACGGGCGTCGCTCGTATTGTAGACGTTGACACGGGTGAAGTATTGCTTGAGCAGCCTGTCGAAGAAGGTGACATCTGGCGCATGTGTCAGGTCAAAGACGAGCCTATCCAAGACTGGGTAAAACTTGCTGTACGCCGCGCACGCGAATCAGATACGCCGGTCATCTTCTGGTTGGACCCTTACCGTCCACACGAAAACGAGCTAATCAAAAAGGTTCAAACGTACCTAAAAGATTACGATACCGACGGCCTGCACATCGAAATCATGTCACAGGTTCGTGCCATGCGTTATACCTTAGAGCGCGTTGCTCGCGGTCTTGATACCATCTCTGCCACCGGTAATATTTTACGTGATTACCTAACAGATTTGTTCCCAATTCTAGAGTTAGGTACCAGTGCCAAAATGCTGTCTGTCGTACCTCTAATGAAAGGCGGCGGTTTGTTTGAAACAGGCGCTGGTGGTTCTGCACCGAAACACGTTCAGCAGCTGGTAGAAGAAAACCACTTGCGTTGGGATTCATTGGGTGAGTTTTTAGCCTTGACGGAGTCTTTGGAGCATTTATCAACGAATGACAACAATCCCAAAGCTAAAATATTGGCTGATACGCTGGATAAAGCGACAGAAAAACTGTTGTTAAATGACAAGTCACCATCACGTAAAACCGGTGAGCTTGATAACCGTGGTAGCCATTTCTATCTGGCCATGTACTGGGCTCAAGAGCTTGCTGCACAAGAGCAAGATAGCGAGCTAAAAGCACAATTTGCTCCACTGGCGCAAAAGCTTGAGAGCAGTGAAGACGCTATCGTCAAACAGTTCAACGAAGCGCAAGGCAAACCTATGGATCTTAAAGGTTATTACTTGGCAGATGAAGCAGTAGCTGAGCAAACCATGCGTCCAAGTAGCTTATTCAATGAAGCATTAGCATCGTTGTAATCTGCTGATATAACTTGGCTTAGTTTTATTAGCTTCGGTTCATCGGCTCAAACTGCTTTTTACTTAAGCATATTTAAGCCTTTATTAGTTCAAAATAAAAATGCCCCTCAGATGTGAGGGGCATTTTTTTGTGTTCATTATATGAAAGAGCAATCACATTGATATCTATTCTAAGCGATTATACATAGCATCATTAATCATGATAAAGATATGATTGATCCAATTTTAAAAGGATATAGTGCTGCTGGGATTCATTTTTCGCAGCTTCTGTCAGCGCAGACAAGCACGCCCTAGTTATAAAACCATCATAAAAAATCCATTTAACCATAGCGCAACCACAAGACTGTTATAATAATAAGCAAAGTAACAAAAAGACTTTATATAAAATCAATAAAGTTATAGCTTATCGTGTTGATTTAAAAAATAATGTCTTGTAAGTCTCATATAAGCACAATAGAATGCTGCAAACTCAGGAAATACCATATTATGCCGACCTCTAGTCTCATTTTATTTAATAAACCTTATGGGGTACAAAGTCAGTTTCGTGATGACAGCAATAATAACCACACTACCCTCTCGCAGTATTTTACCGATAAATCTTTACGGGTTGCTGGCAGGCTCGATGCGACCTCAGAGGGTCTGCTCATTTTGACCAGCGATGGACGGGTCAATAAAGCCATTACCCAACCACCATCCGCAAAGAGCTTTGCAAAAAACACCCATAAACAAGGTAAAACTTACTTGGTACAAGTTGAAGGCACTGCAACGACAGCACAGCTAAATGAGCTGACTTCTGGCGTCAAACTAAAGGACGGCAAAACATTGCCTGCGACTGCGATGATGGTAGCAGAAACCGACTTGCCCATCGAGTTATGGCAGCGTGAGCCACCTATCCGTGAGCGTAAAAACGTACCTACGTCATGGTTGATGCTGACTATTTATGAAGGTAAGAATCGTCAAGTCAGACGTATGACTGCCCATGTCGGACTGCCTTGCCTGCGCTTGATACGCTGGTCAGTTGCGGGTTTTGAGTTGGGCGATTTAGCCGTTGGTGAGTTTGTACGCATTCATTTAAACAGCGAACGCTGCCAGCAGTTAGGAGTTATCGGTTAGGATTTTATAAGTTCGAGCATAATAGGTTCGAGCATATTGAACGAGTCTTTTGAATATAAAGTCATTATATTACGACTTATTAAACGTAGCGTCTCGAATGAGTAAGGTTTATCTGCTAAGCTCCAGCACTTAGCTGATTATATATCATAGGTCTCATTCATTTATCATTCGATTTTTTATAATAGGGATATGTCATGATTGTTTCTCGTCGTTTTGTCTTGTTGGCCAGCAGTATTTCTGCTGCACTTATATTGAGTGCCTGTCAGCCGAAAACAGAAGACAACGACGCAAAATCTAGCGAAGCAGCCAGCCCAACAGTTACTGATACAGCTGATAGTCAGAATGACGTTGAGGCGAATGATGAGCTCTTGGAAAGCGAAGATCTCGCTGATGAAAGCCAAATGACTGATATGCTCAAAGACTATACAAAGTCGATGACTAGAATGCATGACGAGATGATGATTGGTATGGGCTACAACGATCCTGATACCGCCTTTGCCAAAAGCATGCTTGGGCATCATCGCGGCGCGTTAGAACTCGCAAAAATCCAACTAAAATACGGCTCAGATGAGGCGATGCGTCACCTTGCCCAAGATATTATCACCGCCCAGCAATTAGAAATCAATATTTTGAACAAATGGCTTGCCAGCCACCCTGATGCGCCCAAGCCAAAACCCAATACTGAAGCGATGCAGCAGGCGTACGAGAGGAGTATGGATGTCTTGAATGCCAACATGGTATTAGGCATCGCCGACCCTATCCCTGACATGGCATTTGCACGTGGCATGCTGCCGCACCATATTAGCGCGGTAAAGATGGCAAATATTCAGCTAAAATACGGCACTGATGAAGAAATGCGGCAATTGGCACAAGATATTATCGATACCCAGCAGGCTGAAATTGAGCGCATGGAAGATTGGATTGAACATTTTAAGGCTAATAAGATTGCTGATAAAGGTATTGAAGATGGGAGTATCGAGGATGAAAGTGATGAGGATGAAGCAGACAATCAATCGCCTGAGCTGGCTTCTTAGATATTGACTTAATACTTAGTTTTTTTGAAAAACATTAAGAACACTGATAGCTATTACACAAAACCTCTGCTAAATATTGTTTAGCAGAGGTTTTTATCTCTTAGATTAACACACCAAGTGCAACGCTAAATTATATTATAGAACACCTGATTGGGCGTTTTAAACCCTAAGCGTTTTCTTGGTCTGTTGTTTAGTTTATTCTCAATGTCCTGTATCTCATTATCAGAGACTTGTCTAAAGTCACAACCCTTAGGCAAGAACTCTCTGATTAATCCGTTGGTATTCTCGTTGGTTCCTCGCTGCCATGACGCATAAGCATCGGCAAAGAAGAAGGAAGTAAAGAGCTTTCGTTTCACCTTCTTATGCTGAGCAAACTCTTTACCATTGTCAGAGGTAATGGTCTT
>NZ_RRYX01000104.1:0-10243 GCF_014861375.1 Psychrobacter sp. FME5
TCAATTACGAGCCGCTTAATTTAGTTTATGGTGACAACTAGCTTGAAAAACTCCGTTATTGTTACATTTTTTTATTATTATCTTAATTATTTTTACTAATAGCGGAGTGAAATTATATAGAAAGCACATTATGATAAATGACTCCTATTCGTTTACAAATGCTATCTTACTTAGCCCTGCTTTACTCGCTGCAGCCAGTACTTGAGCAACGGTGTCATATTTACTGTCTTTATCTGCCCGCAGTTGTACCGATGGATCTTTACCAGCATCATTTTGTTGTTGTAAACGCCTCTCTATTTCTTCCATACTAATAGGATCGCTATCCCAAAAAATACCAGCATCTTTATCAATACTGATTTGGATTACTTCAGGTGGCTGGTCATTGACTAACGCACTAGTTTTGGGTAAATCGAGCGGTACTGTTGGATTCAATACAGTCGCTGTTAATAAAAAGATAATCATTAATACCAACATGATATCAATCAGTGGAATGAGATTCATCTCATTCATACTTTGGACGTCATCATCACCTAACTGAAATGCCATAATATTCTCAATCATGTATCCGTCTTATATAAAGTCATAAACGTTTGCTTTTTTTAACAAAAGCTATGTAGCCCTAGCGTTTATAACCGTTTTATGAATGAAAGCTAGAACTGCTACTGTTGATAAGCCTCTTGTTTATCAGTATAAATACTACTATTGCTATGAGCACTCTTACTACCAGTGACATTAGTAGTTATACCCTGCTTTTCAGCTACATTATGAAGCTCCATTGAAGGTTGCATTGCTGCTAAATCAACAGACTGCGCTAATAAATCATGGGCTCTATCATTGGCATGGTACATTACCCGTCTATTGATACGTACGGCAAGGTTATAAAACACCACTGCTGGAATTGCGACGGCAATACCGAGACCTGTCATAATGAGCGCCTCGCCAACTGGCCCTGCCACTTGTCCAAGTCCTGCTTGCCCACTGGTACCGATGTTATGTAACGCGTGAAAAATACCCCACACTGTACCAAATAACCCAATAAATGGCGCGATCGCTGCAGTTGTGCCTAAAATAGGTAGGCCGCGTTCGCTAGCAAAACGGTAACGCCCGATATGCTTTAATAATGCTTGCTCAATGACTAATCGACGCATAGCAGCATCAGAGTTATTCACAGCTGAACGTTTTATCTCAACCTGCTGACTCAAATCATCAGCAACACAGGCGGCCAATTTTCGGCTTTGTAATATACGAATAATACCAGTTACCCAAGAGAGCACCGATAAGACCAATAGCAAGAAAAACAAGCTTTTGGTCACCAAATCGCTATATTGCCAGTAGCTTGTAAAGTCCATATCAGACTCCTTAATAGGTTATGTAATCATATAAGTTCGTTGCGAGTACCGCATATCGACTTATCATGAAAAATTATAAATAGTGATGCTTTGAAAATAATAGACTTGGTAAATAACTAACTTTTACGGCACTGCATAACTGATGGGTAAAGTCACATTACCCACCACTGGTACGCCATGTTTCGTAAAGGGTTTAAATTTACCAGAACGTACTTGTTGCTGAGCTTCTCTATCGAGTGTAGCGTTGCCAGAAGATTGCGCTAAGCTCACATTATCAATGCCGCCTTGCTTATTAACTTGTAATATCAAGACCACCCTAAAGGTTTCGCCTGATTTAGCAGCTCGTCTGGCACGAGCAGGAAAACTAAAATTCGGTGCTGAGGCCCAGTTAGCGTTAGTGGCAGTAAAATTGACGGGGGTATTACTTGCGGCGGCGGCTTGTTGATTGGCTTTCTCACGAGCAGCGGCTTGTGCGGCTTCTCTTGCAGCTTTAGCATCGGATTCGGCTTGCGCTTCACGATCTGCCTTTGCTTTGGCATCCGCTACAGCCTGAGACTCTCGCATAGCTTTGGCATGCGCTTGTTGAGTAGCCTTTTCAGCCTGTGCTGCCAATATCTTACGTTCGTTATCGGCTGCTAAAGCGCTTTCTTGAGCTGCTGCGTCCGATTCTTGTGATCTTATTGGTTGTTTGATGACAGGCTTGTCCTTTACTATTTTTGTTGTCGTATTTATTGTCGTAGTAGGTTTAGTGCCGACTTTAGGCTTTGCTGTCTCTTTTTTCACCACTGGTTGCACTGCTTTTTTAGGCTCTGGTTTTTCCTCAGCTACGCTAACAGATTGTGGTTTAGGGGCTTTAATAGGTTCGACTTCTGCGACTGCCGTCACCGGCTCTGCAATTGTCGTAACTTCTGACACCAACTGTATTTCTATAGGCGGCGTTATTTTAAGTGGCTTAATAGTAGTCACAGGGGTTTTGACCATCACCAATACAATTGCCGTCATCAAATGTATTGCGACAACACAACCCATAACTGTTGATGTTAATTTAAGTGATGGCACATTGAAACTTGTTGAACTCATATCAGTCTAATAAGCTTATGAAATAAAACTGTAATGATAATGCAAACGATAACTATTATCAATAATATTAATAACTATATTTCTGATATTAATTTTCGCTTACGAATCATCCTCTCTATCTAAATAGGTTTAAGTTGAAAGCTGACTAGAACGAAACTACTAGCTGAAAATTGTTACATAGTTAAATATCTCAACCTATTAAACTAAATAATGACAATCATTCTCATTGATATACACTATTAACTCCTTTACTATAATCGCTGCTCACCTTTTCGACTTCTCAGAGAATCGAACTAAGCACTAACCCTGAAGGCAAATTAATTGCGAAAAGCTCCGTTATTAATGCAGCTACACAGGCTTTTTACTAGCTATCCTATATTTTGCAGTCATTTGAATAATCAACTTTCTATAGTTTGTAATATTATGAGTCACTTATGTTTACTACTTTACTTCCTATACTAGTACCTGTATTCAAGCGCCCTTTATTAACAACTATGATAGCGACATTAGTAGCCACAGCCATTTTAACTGGCTGTGGCTACTAATAATGGCGTGTCTGCCACTACTATAAAAGTTGATACCGTAAAAGGTGAAGTAAGCTTTTAATCATTAACGAATAATAAGAACAATACCATGCAAACATTCGAACGTACGATGACTTTAGATAGCAAAAAAGCACGCTATTATGACCTGTCTGCTTTGGTTGATAATAATAAAAATACAAAGCTGCCTCCTGCGCATTTTTATGGAGGCAATGGCTTTACGACTGGTGTCTACCTACCACTATTAACCAAGCTTAGTGAGCAATTCACTATCACCAGTCTTGCTATGCGTGGCTATTGGTATGATTTACCCACTGTGAAGAAGCTAACCCGCGAACAAGATGCCGATATATTGATTGATTTTTTAGAGAATACACAGGATAAGCCTATCGTCGGTATTGGACATTCTCAAGGCGCGACTGCCACTGCCATTGCGGCGGCAAAGCGTCCCGAACTATTCTCACAGCTTTATTTAATAGAGCCTGTTACTTTTACCAAGTCACAGACCCTCATGATGAACTCGGTACCTAACGAGTTGAAGGTAGATCAAGAGCCTTTTAAAAGCACACGAGCCAAACAAGCGGATTGGGAAAGTATTGAGTCATATTACAACTATCTACGGGCACATCGCCCCTTCAAACGTATTGATGACAACAATCTTTATGTCTTTGCAAAGAACAGTCTTGTCGAAAATGAACAAGGTCAATATAGTCTGCTGTTTACACCTGAGCAAGAGATGGCAAGCTACTTTGATACCCCTTTCGTCAATGAAGCCTTAAAAGATCTGAACACTCTTGATGTCCCCTACACCACTATTGTTGGCAAACCTTCTATGTTTATTAGCAATGAGGTTCGTAAAGTTTGGGAAGATCTCGTCCCTGTTGAACGCATCATTGAGCTATCAGACAATGAACATCTTCTGCCAATGGAAGCACCTGAACAGTGTGCGACTATCATTATAAAAAGGTTCAGCAGTAATATACCCAGTTCTTCATAGCTACAAAGTAAAAAATATGTCTAGAAATAATCAATACATATGAACTACTGAGCCTCTTTAGGCTCAGACTTACTACTGGCATAAATAAAACAAAGTGCGATAGCTAAGCAAACCAAAGCCGCCATTCTACTGACCGAAAGGCTAATCGCCTCGTTACCCAACCAGCCAAAATTATCGATCAGTACGCTCATGCTCAGCTGACCAAAAATAACCGCTACCGTTGCCACTGCAGTACCAATACGCTGGACTGCAACCACCATAATGACGATATAAGGAACGCCACATAAGGCACCAAGCAGTTGCCATTTAGGGACATCCAACAACGTGAAAGTATGACTTGGCTCAAAAAAGAAAATAAGCAATGCAGTTACTACCGCACCCACAGAAAAGGTTAAAAAAGCACTTTTAAACACCCCAACATTGCCGCCAAGACGGCCATTCAATGCCGCTTGTACGCTCAAAGCCGCGCCGCCAATTATCGACAATACAATCATTAAAATAAGCATTGTTTTTTACCCCTGTGCCATAAAGATAAGTGCAGCAATAATAAAAAATAAAGCGATAATGCGTTTGCTGTCTATTTTTCGCTCCATAGTCTCAAACAAACCATAATGGTCTATGAGTAAACTCTGAAACACTTGCCCAGCCAGTATGCCAATCATCGTCAACGCAATACCAATGACCGGTGTCACCACGGTTAATACCACCACATAAACAGGACCTAAAATACCGCCAACCAGCAGTAAAGGGGGCTGTGAGAAAAAGGAAGGGCTATCTCGCGGACTAAAAAACAACATCAAAAAGAATGTCAGAGCAGCGCCAACGCCAAAAATACTCAACGTTGCCCACAGCTCGCCTACCTCACTTCCTAAAGGCCCCAATAATCCCGCTTCAACGGACAACCCCATGCCGCCTAAAACAACAATAAGTATTAATAAAATTTGCATAAAAAATTCCTAATGAGCAATGCGGCGTAGTGTACCGCAGCCTATACCCATTAAAAAACGCTATAATACAGAAATGACCTTTGCATAAGTTGCACAAATGAATACGGTAGATACGATCAATATAAAAACCTTGCTGTTTTTTATAGAGGTTTTTAATGCTCAAAACTTTTCTGTAGTGGCTCGAAAAGAAGGCGTGTCAGCTTCTAAAGTGTCTCGTATCATCAAACAGTTAGAAGACTCTTTAGGGCAACAGCTCTTTCATCGTAATACACGTGCTGTCATTCCAACTGAAGCGGGCCGTGTGTTTATGCGCTATGCACACTCCATGACCGAGAGCATGAGTGCAGCACAGCAGGAACTTCAAGATAGGACATTAGAACCGGGTGGTCTAATAAGAATCAACGCCCCTGTCTTTTTTGGACAACGGCATATCGCACCTTGGCTGCCACAGCTTAGTGCTCAATATCCTAAATTAAAGATAGATTTGACGTTAACGGATGACTTTATTGATCCTCATCATTACGCAACAGATGTTATTTTTAGAATCGGCACTCTAAATGACTCAGCCTTTCATGCGCGTATCTTTGGTGAGCAAACTTATCATCTTGCCGCTTCTCCGGAGTACATACGCATACACGGTAAGCTACAAACACCAGCAGATCTGATGCATCATAAATGCCTAGTATACAAAGGCTCAACAGGACCGAATCGTTGGCTTTTTAAAACAGGAAATGAAGATTGGACGCCATTCTTAGCGCCCGCCTTATTGATGTCTAATAATGCAGAATCTTTATTGGTATCTGCACTCAAAGGTATGGGGATTGTGCTTTTTCCAGATTGGCTCATCGGTGAGTATTTAAAGAGCGGCGAGCTCATTAAGCTATTGCCTGATTATGATACGGCAGTCAAAACCACACCTCAGCATGTCGCAGCTATTTACCCTAACACTCGCCATGTCTCTCTAAATGTAAGAACATTGATTGATTACTTTGCTAAGGTTTATGACCACCCTCTTTATTGGCAACTTGATTAAAAAGTGATAATTTAACTACAATAATTATTCCTACATCTTACGAGAAAAAGGTGGAATAAGAAGGAATTACTACGCTCGTTTTGTTTAGAAAACTAGGATGTCTCTTAATTACCAGATTAAGGTTTTTTTGGGTATACCTAACAAACCCTTGAATCGATTGAGCCTAATGGTTAGGCATTAAGCGCTTTGCTAAGATTTTAATATCGCTAATCTCAACAGGATCTAGTGACTTGGCATACCATAATGATCTGCGATTAGCTCAACAGTATGTGATTGGGCGTATCGCGAATAACCCTGAACAACCAACATGACCTCGTCGACACCTGTCTGCTCCTGAATATCCTCTAAACCTTTTGCGACCTCGGCAGCAGTGCCATGAAGGGTTTGATTAGTATACTGCTCAATAATCTGGCGCTCTTGTGAATTTCCTTGAAAAGCGGCTACTTCATCAGGAGGAAGTAGGGCAAAAGGCTTGCGCTGGAACATCCTTAACATTGCCATGGCAGAAGGAGTCGACTGGCGGCGAGCCTCTACAGGATCTTCATCCGCAATCGCTCCAATGCTGACCAAACTGTATGGCTTGGCTAGAAATTGTGATGGACGGAAATTCTCTCGATAAATGCGCATGGCATTTAGTATGTCGGCACTGCCAAACTGTAGCGCGAATGCATAAGGTCTGCCAAGCTGTGCTGCCATATGGGCTGAATAAGTCGATGAATCCAAGATCCAGACATCAGCAGCGGTCTTTGATGGTGGTACTCGGTTTTGCTGGGCTTGCCATGGACCTGGCACCGCATGAACCTCACTATAAGGATACTCTTTTGGAAAACTGTTTTCTAAAAAGCCCAACAATTCTGCGACTTGCTGAGGAAACTCATCGTTCGCCGCGTGATGACGACGCAAAGCTGACGCCGTTGCGCCATCCGTACCTGGCGCCCTTCCCAAACCCAGATAGATTCGTCCTGGCGCCATCGCATCGAGCATACCAAATTGTTCAGCGACCACCAAAGGCACATGATTCGGTAGCATGATGTTCAGACATCCAAAACCGCTCAAAGCCTCTTTTATCCGCCAGTTTCGCAAGAGCGATCATCTCTTGAATGGTGCCCTCTATCGTGTGACCAACACCCGTGAAGGCATTGTCGAGCACCGAAAGAACAAAAGGGGCGTTGCCAGAATTATTTGGAATATTCATAAACGATCTCAGTTATACCGTATTGATGATGTATGGCAACACACTTTGGGTATTGCCATACAAGGAAGGTTTGAAAAACGACTTATCTAAAACCAATTCTAGAATTTGTAGTACTGACCATCATCAGGAACAAGCGTACGTTGTTTATCCAGATGTTTTTCCTCAATAAAGCGGCGCAGCTCTGCTTTAGTTAGCGTGGCATGATTGACCGTATCCATATGCACGCTAATGATCTGGGCATTAGGCGAGAATTGATACGCACGGTATACATCGTCTTTGCCCATAATGATAGAATCATCGACAAAACCAGTCATCTTCGCATAACCTGTATTGAGGACGACCGCATCAGGCTTGTAGCGAGTCAGTGCATCTTCTACTTCCTTATCCCAAATGGTATCCCCTGCTACATAAACGGTCTTGTAGCCTGACTTCTGGAATACAATACCCATCGTTTTGCCAAGTCCTTCGGCAAGGGCTGGTATTTTGTACATTGCATCAGTACCGTGCTGTCCGATGGTTTTATTGATTCTAGTACCTTTAAACACAACGCCTTGCTCTGTTAATACTCTGACATCAGTAAAACCATCTTTACGCACGGTTGCCGCATCGGCTGCATCTTGGGTAAAAATTGGCATGTCACGAGGCACAAGGTTACGTGCGGCATCATCCCAATGATCAGCATGCAAATGGGTCAAAATAATGGCATCCGCCTTAAGTACCTCTGCAATAGACATTGGCAAATCTACCATTGGATAGCGGATTTCACTATGAACTGTATTTTCAAACCCTGGATAAGCGTTTTTAGCCGCTAGCATCGGATCCACTAAAAAAGTGGTGCCGTCATAATCAAGCTTGATCGTGGCATTACGGATTTGCTGAAATTGAACGGTGTTGGCAGCCGTCTGTTTTACCGCGTTAGAATTTGCTGCTGGACTAGCAAAGGTGGTACATGCGGTTAACAATATAACGCCACTTAACAGTGTGGTGCCGGTCAGCGATTTTACTATATTCATAATAGCTACCTTATTGAGGAAGTTCTTCTTAATGAGAATAGGGTTTAAGAGTCTATTTCATGACTAAATCACGATTTGATTAACAACTCTGGATTAACGCGCAATCCAAGTTTGGGTATCAATCACTTCGCCATATAGAAACTCAATCGCTGCCATGATGGTGGCATGAGCCTGAGCGGCGGGTACGGTCGTGCCATTAAATTCAAGATCAAGCGTGGCACATGCATCATGGATGGTGGTCGTGGTGTAACCAAAGTCCACCGCCGCACGAACGGTGGCATCCACACACATATGGCTCATGGCGCCAATCACGGTCACCTCTTTGATACCTTCTTTATCCAATAGCTCTTTCAGAGCAGTCTCACGGAACGAATTGGGGTAATGCTTAGTGATGACGGCTTCACCCTCTACAGGTTTTACTTTCTCATTGATCACCACACCATCGCTACCAGGCGTAAAGATTGGTGCATCAGCAGAAGGCATTTCATGACGAACATGAATGACGGTATGGCCTTTTTCTCTAGCAGACGCAATCACCAAAGCAGCATTATCAGCGGCTTCGTTAATACCTACGAGTGATAACTTACCTTGCGCGAAATACTCATTTTGGATGTCTACAACGATCAGTGCTTGTGTGTTCATGATAGTGCCTCTTTGGTTATGGAAGTGACTGTATAGACGTATATTTTACAATCACTGTGCTACACTAACGAGTGGCTACATCGACACATTAGAGGTTAATAACGACACATGAATGAAAAAAATAAGATTGAAATCGGCTTGGTCGTTTATGAGAAGGCACAAATGGCGGCCATCCTTGGTCTGACTGATCTGTTCGTCATTGCCAGTAAAATCGCCGCCAAGCGCCAAGATACAACTGATCTTCCTCTACAAGTGAGTCACTGGGAGATTAAAGATACTAATCTGCTGCCTACCTGCACTTTTTCTAGTAATCCCGATAGCGTTGGACAATTAGCGGCTGTCATTATCCCGCCAACGTTAGAGGCACCGATTGAACAACAAGCAGCAGCGTCTTGGCTGAACTGGCTGAGAGATCAGCATTCAGGAGGTGTAATCATGTCATCCGTCTGTGCCGGTGCTTTTTTATTGGGCGAAACAGGATTACTCTCCAAACGCAAGGCGACCACGCATTGGGGTTATGTAGAGGATTTTAAGCAGCGTTTCCCTGATGTCGATTTGGATGTGGATCGCATTATTATCGAAGACGGTGATATTGTGACCGCTGGTGGCGCAATGGCTTGGACAGATTTGGGACTGAGGATGGTGGATCGCTTTCTTGGCTCACAAGTGATGAATGAGACCGCTCGTGCGTTGTTAATCGATCCCTCAAGGCGCGAACAATGTTATTACAGCGCATTCTCGCCCAACCTCACCCATGGGGACGCGGCCATACTAAAGGTGCAGCATTGGCTACAAAAAACAGAAGCCAAGGATATTGATTTATCTACCTTAGCCAATTGCGCGCAGTTAGAAGAGCGTACTTTTCTACGCCGTTTTCATAAGGCAACGGGTATGACATCAACCGAATACTGTCAGCGATTACGCATCGGAGAAGCAAAAGATTATCTACAGTTCTCTTTAACGCCTGTCGAGCAAATTGCGTGGAAGGTGGGTTATGGTGATGTCAGTGCGTTTCGTAAGATATTTAAGCGCATTGTTGGTTTGACACCAAGTGAGTATCGACGGAGATTCAATACGAATAAATAATGAGATGTTTAGGCGGTGGCTGAGTTAAAATTATACACCAAGGGAACCACTTATTTCACCCTTCAAACCTATTAATAGACCACTTATAACAGATTGCTAAGCTCCTCATATTTACTAAGGCTAATTATGACCACATACATACTCGACACCGAAACTACAGGGCTTATCGAACCGCACATGACTGAAACAGCCGGTGGTGTTCTAAAAAGTATGCTGGCATCAGACGTAGCCATAATTGATGTAAAAGAACACCAAATCAAACACTTTAAAATGATTATCAAGCTTTTTTGAGAAGCAACAAGTCTTTCTAACCGCTCGTCTTAATCGGTGTCTAAGGCGACAGTTATTACCCTCTATAC
>NZ_RRYX01000105.1:0-10135 GCF_014861375.1 Psychrobacter sp. FME5
TTAGGGTTTAAAACGCCCAATCAGGTGTTCTATAATATAATTTAGCGTTGCACTTGGTATGTTAATCTAAGAAATTAATTAGTAAATCTATAGTGGATAAATTTTTTAAATCAGTAGCACTACTATCAGATTATTAATAGTAAATCCACTGACTATCTACTTTATCACCGTCAATGGTTGTCAAGTAATAGTAAGTTGGTACTGAGGTATTGACCGTGATGAAGTAGTAGTTTTTATTATTATGAATAGCTACTTGATTAATATACATGGAATACTCTTTAGGCTCGTATTCGTCCACACAAGCAACATTGTCGTACTGATCAATAGAACAGTCGACGTTTCGATTTTCAGAAATTCTAGAAGGAATACTATCTACTATTTTTTTTAAATGCTTATCTGTTATAGGTATAAATTTGCTATTTTTATATTTGTCATTCAATGCAATAATATTTGAGTCATTAGTGATATCTTTGATTAGAATACAAGCTCTTTTTCTTGTTAATAATATATTTCGATCACTATTTGCAATGTTTGATGTCTCTCTTAGATCATAGGTTATTAGATCGTTACAATTGCTGATTTCAATCTTTCGGTCTAAATAATCAATATCTTTGAATTTGCCATCAATGAACTTGTCAATAAAAGTTAATTTATTATCTTTTTTTATTGGTTTTATGAATCCTGCAGTAAGTTCATTAATATTATAAATAGGAGTGTTTTCGATTGAATTGCCACTATCTAAATTTGAAGACAAAGAATCTTCTATGCTTGTAAAAGTATTAGGAATAGGCTCAATACTATCAGGTTGTATTTTCATACATCCTGATCCAAAAGCTATAGTCAATCCTACTTAAAAATGTTATAAAATAATTAACAAATTCAATTGTTATTATAAAGACCATGACTTACTCACTAGATTTCCGCAAACAAGTACTAAAAAGCTTAGACGAGGGTATGACCTTTGCCGAGGCAGCTAAATTCTATAACCTCAGCCCAACCACCATACAAAACTGGAAGAGACGTGTTCATAGTAAAACAACCAGGCAAACCAAACCCTATAAAATACCAGATGACGTGCTACTCAATGATGTCAAAGAACATCCTGATGATTATCAGTACGAGCGAGCACGTCGTTTAAACTGTAGTAAAACAGGCATTCATCATGCCCTAAAGCGCCTAGGCATCAGTCAAAAAAAAGACTTTAGAACATCCAAAAGCCTGTCCGATCAAAAGAGCGGCGTATCAGAATAAGCTTGAGCACTTTAAGCAGCAAGGCTACCCCATTGTATATATGGACGAAAGCGGCTTTGAGTCTGAAACCATTCGCTCTCATGGTTATGCACCGATTGGTAAGCCTTGTATCGATAGCTACAACTGGCAAGGTAAAAAGCGAACCAACGTTATTGGTGCTCTGTATGAAAAGATGCTGTTTGCGCTTGATTACTTTGAGACAAACATCAACAGCAGCATATTCTACAACTGGTGCAAACAAACCCTAATCCCAAGTCTTAAAACCAAATGCGTGATTGTGATGGATAACGCCAAATTTCATAAGAGCAAACGCATTCAAAAGCTACTAAACAGGCACGGGCATCGTATTCTTTGGTTGCCGCCGTACAGCCCAGACCTAAACCCTATCGAAAAGAAATGGGCTCAGGTGAAGTTTCTACGCCAAGGCTGGATGGAAAACGACTTATCCAAATTGTTTTATGATGTTTGCCCTAACCATAACAATTTTATTTTGAGCTGACTATAGTACAAACGATGAGGCAACCAAAATTAAAAAAGGTTTCATTTACTGTCTCAATTTCTGTTGTTGATCGGCTAGCAATAAAAGCTCTCTTACGTGCACATTTCTAGAATTACGAAGTTGTGGTCTATTTGATTCAGTAGCAGCAGATGCGAAATATTTATTCTTAAGATGTCTATTAAAACTAGGAAATTTCGAAATACCTGTGCTAGATATCCCTAAGTTATAAGCCATATCTAAAATAGCTTCTTGAGCTGGGACTGGATAATTATCAAACTCTGAAAATGCTTCTCGAGCAGAATCGAGATTACCCTGAATATGAGCGAGTGTTATTGCTTTTGCATCTTCTTCTGTCATACGAATTGTTGTCAAAGATTCAAAATAAGATGCTCGATTATTGTTTCTACCCTGAACCAAATTGTAAACTGTACGCCACGCTTGTTTTATTTGAGCATCGGTTGCTGATAAATTCCCGAAATAAAAAGAATATTTTGTCGCTTCATCCGCAGACGATAGCATTTTGCCATAGCCTACGGTTACAAGGCTCTTAGGTTCAGCACTATCAAGATACATGTGATTGTAGAAGCCTTCCTCTTTTATAATTGCTTCAAAGACTTTGTTTAAGTCTAGTTCGCCAGTCTGCTCTAAAGCTAAATTCTCCACCCCTTCCTTTTCAGAAATATACGATACGCCCCAGCTTGATCTTAGCGTCATATGAATAACAGAAATAAAAAAGCACCTCTAAAAATAAGAAGTGCTTTTATCTTTAGATCAAATTTATTTGAACCATTTATATTCATCCTCTTTTAGTAGACGATAAAAACTACCATGTAAGGGTACATTTTGCTTGGTGACACCATCAACGGTTAGGTAAGCAACCAGCTTACCATCAACAATGTTGACCATTATTGCTGCAGGCTCTTTGTTTTCCGCAAAAAAAGTTTTAAAAATCTCAAACTGCTCGATATCGCCATCGGGCATTTCTTTTCCACTTGGGGAACTTTGGCTAAGGCGAATAATGGCTTGATACCGTTTGCCCTCATGTTTAAAGTATAGCCGATACCAAGCAGGCACTGCTTTTTCACTCTTGTATGTGGTTAAGTCTACTTCAGATCTTTTAACAAAGCTGTCTTCACCGTTGATTAAGAATTCTGTATAACCATATACATCAAGCGGTGTGGAGAGATACCAAGGGAATTTTTGGGTATTAAAGGTTTTCCATCTGCCAATAGGAAACATATCATTGGCTTTTTGTGCTTGGATCTCTTCTGGCTGATCCTCAACAAACCCTGCAAGATATTCTTCTTCACTCAAGCCTTCAGGGTTAAAATGATTGGCCTGTGCAAAATACTCCCACGGAATATCCACCTCTTCTGCTTGAAACTGTGCTACCTCTACAACTTCTGCCCAACCAAGACGTACGGAGACAAAACCACCAGGGGCAAGCGCCAACTGAATCTGCTTAAACCGTTCAGTATTTGGCGTGTCTTCGAAATCCATAGTGAGCTTGCGCTGAAACTGTCTTTCTATCTCTGCTTTGGGCAGTCTGGCTCTGACATGATAGTATTTGCCTTCTATGGGCGCCAGCCACGTGAGATTGATACCATCAGGAATGCGAGAGCCACCCGACGCATCCGCACCTGCTGTCCTCCAGCCGCCGCCTGCGTGCGCATAAAAACCGCGTCTTGAACCATCGTCATACATCCAAAATGATTCACCTGCTACTAGCTCAATAGGGTAGTAGCGGGGCGCAAAAATTGCTGTAGAAAACCCCATTTTATTCTCTTGCATAAATACTCCCTTTAATTCCTGAGCCACATCTTTGCCAGAAACAATGCAGGCCGTGAGCGATACAACGAGCAGTGATAATATGGCGAGCTTGGTACTTTTCATAACTGTGCCTTTATAAGTGCTATAGCATGACGCTGTCATTACGTATTCAAGTGGTACACTATATCTTTGTGATATCGCCATGATTTGATGATAAGTAAGACAGACGGTCTCATTGTCTTAACAACTATCTATCCGCTGGTACACTAGGTACACCATTTTTGCAATCAAATTTATAAGTACTTATAGGCAAGTTATATTTTTTCCAATAGCGACGCAGCTGCGGCGTGGTCAGCTCGTTTCCTTGACAGTCTTTAGGTAGTAGGGGCGTATCTCCATCACAGGTAAAATACAATGTGCCTTCAGGCAAGTTATTATCTTCCCAGTATTCTTCTGCTGATCTTTCGGGTAGGGGCGAGAAAAGAAGCTTGTCTGTTGCTGAATTGATCTGTGTGGTGCATCTTCCTACTGCATTGCCAGAGTCATCTTCTAAATACTCTTGCTTATACATAAACTGCCCACCTAAATCGATACAGGAAGTGAGGCCTAACATGCTGACTAAAAGTAATGATAGATAGAGTGATTTCATGAGCGTATCCTTTGTGCTTATCTAACCAGAAATGACGGTACGATAAAACTGATTGGTTGCTGGATTGATCCTAGGTAGGCTGACTGAAACGACTTGCTCACTAACGCTTTGTGTGACTTTACTTGACCATTGCAAGTATCTATTGAGCATTGTATTTTTCAAACTATAATCCCTTACAGTAAAATAAATTAATACTTATGGGCTATTATTGATAATCCTATCAAAAATATATTTTGTTTTATATTTAACTGATGATATTGTCTTTTAGACAAAGCCGCTACTAAAAAAGCACTTCTCAATAGCAAGAAGTGCTTTTTTGCATTCAACAATCATTCAATAGCATCATTAAGTAGTAAAATATTATTTATCAGAATCAAACCACTTCAATATTCCGACATTAGTTTCTTTAGTGAAAACTTGAGTAATAGTGAGGTATTGTTTTATGTAGCCGTCAGTTAGATAAGCGCGGATTTTATTGGCTTCGTCTTCAATGACCAGTGTTATTGCTGTTGATAACTGATTTGAGCTAAAGAAATCTTCAAACTCTTGATATATGACAAGATCATCATCTGGCTGTTCTGCTTTGCCTTGTTTTTGCTCGGTGAATTTGATAGTGAGGCTATAAAATATGCCTGATTTCTTATACTCTAAACGCAGCCATGCCGGTACATACTCTTGCGGGATACCCCCATTTTTTTGTATCTCTTCTTTAGTGTAGAATTGCGAATTACCGTTTATCGACCATATTTTGCAAGCTTCCATCTCTATCTGAGTCGTTAGATACCAATTAAATTTGTCTGAATAATTCTTCCAGCGTGTCAGCGGAAATGTGTCCTCTTTGACCATGGCTTTGATATTGTCAGGTAGCTTTTTATAATGGTCATCCATAAACTCAGCCTCAGGATACGTCTCTGGTGCAAAGTGATGGGTAAGCGCGAAGAAATCCCATGACATTTGTATTTCTCGAGCTTGAAAATTAGCGATTTCAGTCACACTTATACCTCCTAGACGCAGGCTAATATAGCCACCAGGAGCTAGTGCGAAATCAATCGTCGTATATTGAGCTGTTTTTGATCGATCATAAAGCTCAACCTCAAAGCGCTTTGCAAACTCAGCAAGCATTAGATCTCTAGGTAGCGTGATTCTGGCTTGATAGTACTTTTTTTCAGTGGTGGAGAGCCAAGTGAGCTGTACACCTAAGGGAAGCTTCACTAGAGCAGGTGGTGAACCGCCTGATGCCAATACGCCTGTACTACGCCAACCACCACCAGTATCTGCCGAAAAGCCTAGACCTTGTCCGGCTTCTTCGGTGTAATACCAAAAACACTCCCCCGAAATAAGCCACACACCGAAGTGACGAGGCGCGAAGATATGGGTAGACCATTTAACAGGGATTTCGTTGTCAAACACAGGGCTATCCTTTAAAGTGTTGGTTGGTAAATATGCCGACTATGATAGTGCTGACGATTTTCATAATGTTATTCCTGTTGGTTAACCTTGAATGACGTAGCGGAATTTTTTTCGTATTGTCCGTAAAGATAACAACAGGCGTTGAATTAGAAAATAGCCTTATTATCCTATGACAGCAAATCGCCGCTTAAAGGAACAGAAGTAACCTTGCCATTATTGCAAGTAAACCTTATATTTCCATTATTCAAATTGAACTTTGATCTAAATCCTTCAACACCACCAGATTGCTTGGCAATAAGGTTGCCTTGACAGTCAGTGACTTTACTGGCTTCATAAGCCTTGCCATCTTTACAGACAAAATCAGTAGTCCCTTTTGGTAAATTATTAGCTTGCCAAAATCTCTCGGCTCCCGATGGTTTACTACTAATATTCAAGAAATAGCCGTTACAATCGGCTACTATTCCTTGGGCATCTGACAGGTATCCGGTACTCCCTGATAGATAGCTACTATTCCAGTTTTGAAGAGTATCGCAGGCGGTGAGAGAGAGAAGGCAGATACTTGCTAGGATAGTACTAATGATTTTCATAATGTTGCTCCTGTTGGTTAACCTTGAATGACATAGCGGAAAAACATATTTTCCCTATTGTCTATATTAGGGACACTCACATGTGGAAAGCCACTGTTATTACTACTAACATGTAGATAGCGGTTTTTGATGGTCAAGTTGGTAACGTGCAACTGATGGGGGTTGCCATCGGCTTTGTGCATGTTTTTATCCATATAGTCTTTTTTACCGTTTAATGCTAGCGCTTGCGTTTTTAACTCTTTAAAGGTAGAGGATAGCTCTGCTGGCACAGTATACATCTTTAGCTTATTAGAGAGATAAAAGTCGGCAGAGTATTTTTTGATAAAGGTTAGCATTAGATGAGTAGGTACTTTTGGATAGTCTGGGGAGACTTGTTTTCTATCGACAATGAGTTGATTCTTATCACCTGTACAGCGGATAAAAAGCTCTGTCTTAGCGTCTGCTACTGGTTTTAGTCCAACAGCTTCATGCTCTGCTTGTTTTCTTTTGACTTTACAGGTATCAACCTCACACGTTGGCCCAATACATTGATATTCTGCTTTGCCTGTGTTGTCCGCCCAGCCCTCTGCTTTTAACGCTTGTAATATAATATCGAAGTCCGCGTATTGTTGTGCGCTAAAGGACTGACTTTGATATTCAAGAACTTTTGGAGTAAAGATTTTCCAAAAGCTACTCATCTCGGTGTCTCTGTTAGGGTCAGGCTCAATGTCTCTATAACGAGTAGGTTCTTTTCTTGTTTCTCTAAAAGAGCCAAATTTGGGAATTTCATGACGGTCTTTGCTGAGGACAACTTGTTCGTCATCATTACGACCACTCACATACCACTCTTCAACATTCTTTTTAACTTCACCTAAAGTGCTAAGGCCATCGCCGATGTCAGTATGACAGCCAGGAATAGCGAACTCTAGTCCGACGCCAGCTCGTACGGACTGTCCGATACTGGTCAGATTGAATTTCTGACGGTACTCGTCACCAGCGACGATATGCACGACTTTAGTTCCATCTATTTCTTTAAAATTTAGCTCTTGGCCTTCCTCTTCTACATCGTCATCATGGTTGGTGCCGATAGAAGACACCGTATCAAATAAACCCACAAAGTCAAAGACTACATCATATTTTGTCAGTTCAACGAACTTTTTAACTTCTGGAGTGCCTCTATCTGTAAAGATACGCTTGCAAAACATGCGAGCGGTTGCTGCCCCTCGGCTAAAGCCATAGACATTGAATACCAGCTGTTGGGGATTATAGCCTTGACCAACATAAGACGCTAAAGCCGTCTGTACATGTTCTAACATACGCTCAAGCTTCGCCTTAGCACCAGTACTTCCCATTCCTAACCCTGAACCTATGCCGTTATCAGCATGATATTCCCATCCTGGTATGGGAGCCGATGCATCGTCTGATTCTGTTCTGGTTTCGATACCTGAGCCGTCGGTATATAGGTTGATAACGTGTGGTCTATCGCTATCGGCCGCTCTATGTAACTGATCTACTACGCTTGGCGCTCGGGCAAAGCTGAGCGATGAGCCAACCATAGGCTCTGGGTTATACCTTTCATCCATTCTATCTTTTAGCTTTTTTACCTGCTTTGGCGCAATTTCGTTATATAGGTCTGAGTTTTCTTTACTATTCCATGTACCATCAAAGAAAATATTAAATGTCAGGTTAGCGATGGTAAGATCTACAGATGAGTTCTCTTCTGGATTGGTTAGATCGTCTTCGCCGTTTATTGGTTCGTCTTTTTGAGTACTATAGCCCCTCATTATTTATCATCCTCATAACTACTACCACGCCTATCTGGATATACCTTTAGCTTGACTTTGCTAGCGCCGCTAAAGATACGATCCGTCTGACCTTTTTCGTCTGTGCGACCATAGAATATCTTACCAAGATCATCAACGATCTTATATCGGAAGCCTTGAACAGGATCGCCATTTTGATCACGAATGACAAACATCTCATCATGAGGGTCTTGATAATCAAGTATGCCGTGTTTTGCTTTTGCCCCCGCAACCATCTCTTTCTTCACCGCTTTAATCTTAACCGTGCCCGGGCAGACCAGCTTAATACCACTGTCATCGATGGTAATAGAAGCCCCAGCTGACGTTTGCAGCTTAATCCGCTTCGGACTCGACACATTCACCTGTCCCGACTCACTACCAATCGTCATACCTCGCTGGCTGTGCAATTGCAACTCACCGCCCTGTGCCTGAATACCAATTGGCTCTCTATTGGCGCTGATATGTAAGCCTGATAGATCGACTTGACCGCCAACCCCTGAGAGCGAATCAATCGTATTGGCCGTCAGCGTATAATTGCCTGCTACCACATCCGACTGGGTACTGCCTGATTGCCTAACGATAGTCTTAGCCGTCCATAGGGTATTATTTGCTGACGCTAAGATACTATCTTTGATTACTAGCAGTACATCCGCTGCGCCAAGTACTTCGGTATCTAGCGTCTCATCAATGATTTGCGCCGTACTTTTAAACCCTTCTATCGACGCTCGGGCATTACTGAGCGCTTCGGTCGATTGTAGATGCGCCTGCTTAGCCTCCGCTAACGTCTCACTCAGCTCAGCGCCTAGCTTAAGCTGTTGCTGTCCTGCATCATTGACCCACGCAGACTCATGTTCTGACTGGCTGTGTCTGATATCAAAGGTAGAGAGTAGCACACCCGTATCACCAGTGATTTGTAGCCCATGATCGGTGGCAACATTGATGCCTTGACCACTGTCATTTGATTGATGATTACTAAAGCGATGGCGTAGTGTACCCAATGCAACGATATGCTCATCAGGGGCAAAGGTGGTGCTAGGAGTGATGGTTGGTATTTCAGCATTGGCACGTGATCCTGTATTCACCGACCACTGCATTCCTATCTGGTTGGGCGTATCATCAAAGCTTAGGGTCACTTCAGAATCAGACGTCAGCCCATATTGAGCAATACCAGAGATCCAACCACTGTGAGTATCATCTTCACTAATTTGCGAATGACCTAAACCACCACCATGCCAACGAGGAGAAGATCCGCCTTGTAAGTTATGTCGATTAGATAAGCCTGCATCACGAGTGGTGATGTCTTTGTTATCGACATCGCCCATACCGATACCGTCATAAAGCGATCTGCTAATCACAGGACTGTCTATATCACCATACCAATGGTTAAGCAGTACCGACTGCCCAAGCCTTGGCGCAAACTGCCAACCATGAGTGCTACCCGATGACAGCTGCAATGAGCGCAGTGGCGGGGTAGTGCCGTCATCGTGAGGGCTGATACCTGACCAAACAGGCGTGGTGATGGTTTGTTGTAGATTGTCAGTGCTGACACTTGAGTCATAGCTGGGGGAGGCTGATAAACCTGTGTCACCAGTACGTGCTTGGGTGAGACCCGTGTAAGTGCTACTGGCAAAGGACAAAGAACTGGGATAAGGGCAATAAGGAATAGCTGCGTCAAGTAACGTCGCTGATACCCAAACCCCAGTATCGCGGGCGGTGTCAAAGCCATGATCGGGTATTGAAAAGTGACTGTGATTCATTGCATGACAGTGCATATGCTGAGCAGTGCGCTGTAACCACTGTTTGATAAATATTTGATGATGGTATGAAATGTAGTGGCATAATTAAATTGGACAACTGCTAAGAGGCTATACTAACCCAAAGAAGGAAAATAGTATGACCAACAAACGCAACCAATATACCCGAGAATTTAAATTAGAAGCGATTAGCTTAGTCACTGATCACAACCGCACCATACCTGATGTGGCAAGCTCACTGGGTATTGGCAAATCTACCCTGCAGAAATGGCTGAGTCAGTACCGTCAAGAAATGAGTGGCCAAGTGCCTAAAGTCGGCAACGCTTTAACGGATGAACAGCGCGAGCTTCAAGAATTGCGTAAGCAGGTTAAGCGGCTGACTATGGAGCGCGACATATTAAAAAAGGCTTCTGCTCTGCTGGCCTTGGACAGCC
>NZ_RRYX01000106.1:0-9779 GCF_014861375.1 Psychrobacter sp. FME5
TCGCTCTCGCTTGCGCTTATATCTGGCTGAAATTATGAATGTTCAACACGCCCTAATTATCGTTTTTATAATATTGAGAATTTAGTATTGTTAATTATTTTTCATAACTAAAAAAACAAGCCTTTCATACGCCCATAGACTTATTTCCAACTACCATAGCAAAAATAAATATTGAATCAAAACAGAGCAATTTAACTCAACAAAACAGAACACCTGATTAACGCAAACCCTTTTCTCTTCACATTAAGTCGACAAAGTTTCAAAACATTTCTTTTAAATACTTTTTATCAGATCCTAGCTGTCTTTCTTAGCAATAAACTGAACCACCGCACTCAAGCCTTGATGGCGCTTACCTTCTGAAATCATACGCTGTTTTTCAGTACCGGTTATTTCTTCTAACGCTGCCAGTTCACTACGTAAAACTGTTAACGAACCAAAACGCTCTCTTTGCGTCTCTGGTGGTCCACCGACAGCATCCATAGTTAATTGCTGTTCGGTGTAAGCTTCAAGGATAAATACCCCATTTGGTTTTAATGCCGGTACAATTTGGGCATGAACGTGTCGACGGACAGCGTCGGGTAAATGCGCCCAAATAGAGACGATACTATCCCACTGCTCTTCTCCAAAATCATAGTCGGCTAAGTCGGCAACCTGCGTGGTAACCTGCACGCCTCTATCTTGCGCCAGCTTTAACGCTTTATTTAAGCCCACTTCAGACATATCCATGGCGGTGACTTGATAGCCTTGCTCCGCTAAAAACACCGCATTCCTGCCTTCGCCTTCAGCCAAACATAAAACCTTGCCACCTGCTGCTATTTTCTGAAAATTTTCTTTTAGAAAATCATTGGGTTCTGTGCCAAAGATGTACTCCGCTTCGTTATAGCGTTCGTTCCACATTTTATTTTCCTTTTTTAGTTCTTAATTATTTATTACTACTTAGGCTATTTATTATTAGCTGATAAATGCTTATGTATAAAGCTAACACCCAGTGAGTGATTAGTAAAATGAAGATAATTATAGAAAACAGTTGACTTAGTCTATATATTCATAATATAACATATATAGTATATTCACTATAATGAAAGTATTAGAGGCGTGTTTTGGCTGCCACCACAATAATGCCTTGGGAGGAAGTAATATGATTCATTTAAGCTACACTCTTAAATGCTGGGCGTTAGGCATGGCTTTCTTCTCAGCGTTTTACTTTACAATACTAATGAGTGACCCTAGCTTTGGTAAGTACGTTTATATGTTGGGGCTAAGTACTTTATTGTTTCCTATTGCTAAGCGTTCAATCGATGTGATGACCGATTTTTTTGCCCCAAACCTTCTTTTATTTAACGGATTGGTGCCATCGTTAATAATTAACATTATCATTTGGATGCTCACACCATTCATTGTCGCACTGACAGTGATTGCCTTCATACTTTATAACATGGGAGTAATGACAGAAAACATCCGTCACTAAATATTAACGACAGTCTGTCCGATACGGTATCAGGCTCGTCTGACTTAATTATGCGTCATATAATAAATTTTCATTATTAATCCTAATATAAAACACTTACGCTATAATGCTATCTACAATGATTAAAGTTTTTACTAAAGGAAGTTTATTGAATGACCACTACTACGCGCCAAGAACATGATTTACTCGGCTATCGTGACGTACCCGCCGATGCTTACTATGGTATCCAAACCTTACGTGCTTTTGAAAACTTCACCGTCAGTGGTGTACGCTTACATCAATTTTCTACTTTTATTCGCGCACTTGCGACCGTCAAAAAAGCAGCTGCCATTGCCAATAATAAAGTAGGCGTGTTAAACGAAACAACCAAAGACGCTATTGTGGCTGCTTGCGATGATTTGATCGCTAATAAATACCATGATGAGTTTATTGTTGATATGTTTCAGGGCGGCGCTGGTACTTCAACTAACATGAACGCCAACGAAGTGATCGCCAATCGTGCATTAGAAATTTTAGGTCACAAAAAAGGTGAATATCAGTACGTACACCCAAATAACGATGTTAACCTTTCACAGTCCACCAACGACGCTTACCCCACTGCGATGAATGTCGCCTTAGATGATTATTGCGTTCGCTTGCTTGCCAAAATGGATGTTTTGTACAATAGCTTTAAAAATAAAAGTGTTGAGCTGGCTGACAAGCTAAAAATGGGCCGCACCCATTTGCAAGATGCCGTGCCTATGACAGCGGGTCAAGAGTTTAATGCTTTTGCAACGATGATAAAAAAAGAAATGGAGCGAATCGAAGCGACTCGTGCGCTATTTCATGAAATCAATATGGGTGGTACAGCGATTGGCACAGGTCTGAATGCGCCAGCTGGCTATTCAGAAGAGGTTGCCAAGACCTTATCTGAGCTGACTGGTAGACCTTACTATATCGCTGAAGACTTGATTGAAGCCACCCAAGACACCAGCGCTTATGTGGCTTTGTCTGGTAACTTACGCCTACTCGCTGCGCGCTTATCTAAAATTGCGCATGATTTACGTTTACAGTCTTCTGGTCCTCGTGCTGGTTTGGCGCAATATCGTTTGCCTGAAATGCAGCCTGGCAGCTCAATTATGCCTGGCAAAGTAAATCCAGTCATCCCAGAAGTGGTGAATCAAGCCTGTTTTCAAGTCATGGGTATCGATAATACCATCGTCATGGCGTCTGAAAATGGTCAGCTACAACTCAACGTTTTTGAGCCAGTGATTGCCTTTAACTTATTTACTGGTATGAGTATGCTGGCTAATATTTGCGAGATATTTGCCACACGCTGTATCGATGGCCTCATCATGAATAACGAGGCTTGTAACGTCGAAGTATTCAACAATATCGGTCTTGTGACTGCCCTTAACCCACATCTGGGTTATGACTCTTCTTCTTATGTTGCTAGAAAAGCACAAGAAACCGGCGGCAGTGTTTATGACATCGTTTTAGAAGAAAAGCTGATGGACAAAGCGACGTTGGATGATATCCTCTCTCCTGCTAATATGGTTTATCCAAAGGTTAAAGCCTTACTGTAATTTGTCTGCAACTCAATAAAAAGGCTGGATTAGCGATTGCTAATCCAGCCTTTTTTGTGCAGTAAAAACCATTATGACAGTTCGGTTTTTTTAAGCTGAGTCCAACCCGTCGTCTCTAAAGCCTTCAATCCTGCTTTAGCAATTTGAACATCCTCACTACCATGAGCGCCGCCTACACCAATACCGCCAACCACAACACCATCTATAGAAATAGGTATACCACCATCCATTATTAGTATGTTTTCATCTAAGTATCTTATATCTTCAGGAATCGTGCCGTCTTTAACCCCTTTACCAATCACTGCTGTTTCTCTTTTTTGTGAGTTAGCAGTGTAAGCTTTTTTATAACTAGAGCGGATAGTATGTACCCCTGCTCGATGGTCCCTTAAAAAAGACAGCGTCTGTCCTGAGCGATCAACAACCGTAATCGACACCATTAACCGATAATTTTGTGCGGCCAAAAAAGCAGCATTTGCTATCTTCTGTGCCATCTCACCCGTTAGTAACGAGACTTTTTCTACATAATTTTCATGAACTTTGTGATTGCATATGCCATCCATAGCTATATTTTCCATTTTCAATCCTTGATTTAGTTTTATGAATAATTCATTACCTTTGCATAATTTTGAGGAGCAAATCTCATAGTGACGATCAGCATGCTCACCAGTGTGATAAGTAACATCAGCCAAACTGACTGAAAACTACCCGACCACTGACGCAAAAATCCGGCAAAGTACGGAATAATTGCGGTAATAATAAAGCCAATACCTTGTACAAATGCTGTCAATGCGCCAGCCAACTTAGGATCTGATAAGTGATCAAGCGCCACGGTCAATGTCAGTGAAAAACAAGCACCAAGTCCACAACCAATCATAGCGACCCAAAGAATAAGTAGTGATGCTGGCATCAGCATTAACCCTATAAAACCGATAACCTGAATGCCTATAGCAAAAAATAACCACGGGCGGCGATCTAAGCGATTCGATGATAGTACCGCCTATTAGCGCGCTGGCAATCAAAGCCCAACTGGTATCTAGCCATAGACGCCACAAGCTTGCTGAGGCAATGGCAAATAATCTACTAGATATCCATGCGCTCTCGCTGAGTCGTCGACCAATCCAAGGCAGCAATAGAGGAAACATACCCGTACATAACATAGGTAACACAATAAGCGCAGAATTTAGTATTATTTATGCCTTACATCCACCCCATAGAAGGACGTGGCTTTACGGCACTTTTTGATAAATAAAGAGATGTCCATGGTTGATAAAAGCATTGAAGAAAAGCCAATGCCTAGCGACTTCTTCAATATTTATCATTTTAGGAAAGGCTGCTAGGTATAAGCTACCAGCCAATATCATGATAGTGTATAAAATAACTAGATGAGCTGCTTAATCAAATGTCAGCTTTTAATCGTGATAACTAAAAGCTGAACAACTAAAGACAGGGTAATCAAGAATTAAGCTATTAAAAGCAAAACGGCGATAAGAACTGAAAAAAGAGATAAATTTATAGCCAATAGCACTTACTGTGTCGGTTTTAAAGTGAATCAACTCTATGTACAGACGATGATTAGAACACCACGCCTCATCAAGTCGTCTTATCCCACATTTTACTAAGACGTTTGGGTGATACGGCCATACGGGTTTTCATCGGTTGGGCGAACAGTTGAATGCGATATTCTTCTACCATCCAGCGATAGTCGCTAATGGCTTTATCATTGGCGCGTCCAGCTAGGCGCTCCATATGTAAGTCAAGGGCATAGACGCCATCAAGATCAGCTTCGATATTGTGCTCGAGGCGTTCTATACGAACTTCCAACGCCTCTAGGTAGCGCGGATACTGTTGCCAATGACTGTAATCCATACGGTAGACAAAATCAGCCAAATGTAAATCTTCTAATTGATCTTCGATATCTTCAATAGACTCGCCGAATATCTCACGATCGAGCATCAGCAAACTCTGGCGGATACGTTGCCAACGAGTATAAACGTTTTTGAGCGTTTTTATGACTGTTTGACCGATTAACAAGAAGTTAGTTAATACCACATCAAGCGTTTGATTGTATTCTTCAGGAGTAAATGGCAGCTCTTCACTGAGTCCAATCGCAATGTTATCGGCGCTTTCAGGTAAGTCTGTAGTATGGTCGAATAACACATAGTGTTCTTCTAGTGCTGCATCTAACGTTGCATCTATAATGATGGTTTTGAGCTTTTCCATATCGCCAAGCGGGGCAAACGCCAATTTAAATATTTTATCCACCTGACTGGTTAGCTGCTTTTTCTTCGCGCCAAGCTTACCTTTCATTAAAGTCAGCACCCCATTACGGTGCGCCTGCAATGCAGCATTGACATCAGTGTATTGATGGATAGATACTGCCTCGCCTGCCTCATCAGCGACCAAAGCGGCAAACTGCTTCATTACTACGCCTGCACTATGATGGTTCTTACTAAAAGCAAAATGCTCAGGGAATTCTGTATGAGCGCCTTGTTGTTCATTCACGGCTTGGCGAGTTTCAGAGGCATGGCGAATTTGTAGCGTTTGTAGGTCGCGTCCTTTTTCGATGATACGGTTTTTATCATCGACCACGCAGATTTGTGGCTGTAGATAGCGATCGATAGTAGACGGGTTAAAATTATCAGGTGTCACTGACATGATGCCACGGCGATTAAGTGCTTGGCAAAGCTGTTTTAGTAATCCTTGTTCACCAGCGGGCTGCAATTCATCAAACAAGCTATCGGCAGTGTCAGGAATCGGTACAATCTGACGGCGAATGTCTTTTGGTAAAGATTTTAGTAACTGTAATACTAGCTCAAAACGCCAGCCAGGTACACCCCATAATAGCTCAATTGCATCAAGCTGCGGCAAAGCAACAAGCGGTACACGAATAGTGACCCCATCATCATCGCTGGCAGGGTCAAAAACATAGCGTAACGGTAGCTTTAAGTCACCCAGTCTCCAAACTTCTGGAAAGTCGCCTGTAGTGGGTGCTTGGCTGTTGAGGACGTCTTCATCGGTAAAGAATAAATACTTAGTATCGGTTTTTTCAACCTCGGCACGCCAATCTTCAAACGTTTTACGGCTGGCAATATGCTCAGGGATTTTTTTATCATAAAACTGATACAGTGATTCTTCATCGACCAATAAATCACGCCGACGTAACTTATCTTCAATACGTTCAATGTCGGCAACCTTATCCATATTATGCTGTAAAAAAGGCGCTTGGCGACCCAGATTACCGGTCACTAGACCATCACGAATAAAGATTTCTCGTGACTCTATTAAGTTAACTTGCTCATAGTTGGCCAACTGCTTACTGATAATAATCAGACCAAATAAGCTGATTTGGGCGTAGGCTTTAACCCGCCCCGTCTTTTTCGACCAATGTGGTTCAAAATAGTGATATTTTAATAAGTTACCCGCGGCAGAAATAATCCATTCAGGTTCAATCTTGGCAACGGTACGCATAAAGACTTGTGATGTTTCGACCATCTCAAATGCCATCACCCACGGCGGTATCTGCTTAAATACGGTGCTGGCTGGGAATATCTTGGTTTTTTGCTGACGAGCCGCTAAGTACTCACCGCGATTTTCGGTTTTATGGGCAATAATAGACAATAAACCGGTTAGCAAGGCACGGTGTAAATTGGCGTATTTAACCGCTTTAAGCGCTTCATCTTCAATCGCTGTCGGGTCGCTGGTGGTATTTTTTGTTGAGCTATTTTTAGCAGCACTTTTTGAATCACTAGCATCCGTTAGATTAAGCTCAGTGACCATTTGTACCAGCTGACGATGCGTTTGATGCCACTCACGCACGCGCGGAAAACTGAGGTAGTTTTTCTTAGCAAACTGTCTACGCTGATTGCCCGACAGCTTATTGCCGTTTTCATCTTTTTCAAACAGCGCCTTCCACAGACTTAAATAGAATAAAAAGTCAGAATCATCTTGGCGAAATTCAGCATGCTTTTGGTCAGCTTGCTGGCGCTTATTAGCGGGACGTTCGCGCGGGTCTTGTACCGCAAGCGCGGCAACAACGATTAGCATTTCGCGAATACAGTCGAAATCAGAACCAGCGACCAGCATGCGCGCTAGCCTTGGGTCGATTGGCATACGCGCCATCTTTTGACCGGTTGCTGTCAGTCGTAGATGATCCAAACCTTTTGCAGGTTTTGACTTGGTAGACGTGGTTGCGTTTTTGGACGTAATCGCGCCTAGCTCATCAAGTAATTTATGACCATCCGTGACCAAGCGGCTATCAGGTGGCTCGATAAACGCAAAATCATCGACACTGCCTAAGCGCAGGTTTGCCATCTGCAAAATGACTGACGCTAAATTAGTACGCAGAATTTCCGGCTCGGTGAATTCTGGACGACCGCTAAAGTCTTCCTCACTATAGAGTCGAATACAAACACCGGGCGCCACGCGACCACAACGACCCTTACGCTGATTGGCGGCGGCTTGTGAGATGGCTTCAATTGGTAAACGCTGGACACGTGAACGATAAGAATAACGCGAAATCCGCGCAAAACCCAAATCAATCACATAGCGAATACCAGGTACGGTCAGCGCAGTCTCAGCTACGTTGGTGGCGATAACGATACGCCGACCTCGACCCGAGGGTTGAAAAATACGCTGCTGTTCTTCATAAGTTTGACGTGCAAATAATGGCAATACTTCGGTATGCTTGGGCCCGTGACGCACAAGTATTTCTTGCGTCTCACGAATCTCCGCTTCAGTGGCAGCAAATATCAAGATATCGGCTTGGTCGGCATGACCTTTGTTTTGCGCATCACTAAAACACTCATCTACCGCAGCAACCACCGCACGCGGTAAATTATCTTCAAAGTCATCATAGCTATCATCATCAGAGCTGGTCACCGGCTCATCAGTCAACGGACGATAACGCACTTCTACAGGAAAGCTGCGCCCTTCGACATTAAAGATAGGTGCAGGAACTTGCCGTTTTAGCTTATTATCATAACGACTAAAGTATTCGCTAAAACGCTTGGTATCAAGCGTTGCCGAGGTAATAATCACTTTTAAATCAGGACGCTTGGGCAGGAGCTTCTTGAGATAACCCATAATAAAGTCGATGTTTAAACTACGCTCATGCGCTTCATCGATGATAATAGTGTCGTATTTACTGAGAAACCTGTCATGACCCAATTCAGCCAGTAAAATACCATCGGTCATCAACTTAACGACAGACTGCGCTGTGCCCTGCTCATTAAAGCGAATCTTGAAACTAACGGTATTGCCTAACTGCTCACCCAACTCTTCCGCAATTCGATTCGATACACTTCTTGCCGCCAGTCTTCGCGGCTGCGTATGCCCTATTTGCCCAGTAATACCGCGACCTGCCAGCATCGCAAGCTTTGGCAACTGCGTGGTTTTACCAGAGCCTGTCTCACCCGCTACGATAATGATTTGGTTGTCGGTAATCGCTTGGATTAAATCCTCAGCACGTTGACTAACCGGCAAATCAAGGTTTAATTTGGCTGGTAAATCATTCGGAATACTATCTATACGTGCCTGTACCGCTTGCTGTGAACGGGTTTTTATTTTGTCATATTGCGCCCGTTTTTTAGTCAGCACATCGTCTGCTTTATTATTATCGCCGTTATCAGTCTTAGCATTCGGTTTTTTATTTTTTGCCACAGCAGCACGAGCCAATTCACGCTCCAGACGGCTTAAATAATAACTATCTTTGGCAAGAACGGGTAAATCAGTAGCGACCTTAGTTTGCGTTTGCGCTTGCGCTTTATCATTGTTTGCCATGATATTTGAGTCATCGTTATTTGGGGTTGCTACTTTACTTATTTCATCGGAGCTTAGTTCATTAGTTTTGTTTTCAGTAGGCATTTCTGAGGCATTCTTAGAAGTATTGGGCATATTTACTTAGGCTATTTATTATTTGGAAGTGACTAGATTATGGGGGTAATTTGGCAGTGATTCAAGTTGGTTGTGGTGTTTCTAATACCGACGTTAGCGTCCGATATATAAAATCATCTGATACACTATTACTGACTTTGATCGATATGCTTAAATCATACTCTATTGAAGAAACCATCAATTCAATAAGACTTATATCATAAAGAAGGTTTTATATGTCTAAATTAAATAGGTTGGCTATAAAGTCGATACCCATTGTTATTGGATTTATTGTTTTAGTATGCGTTGTATACTCTTTATCAAACCAAGTAGTACTAACCCAAAGAGCAATTTATCAACACATCATTAAAGTTGAAATCAAATACCCTTATTCCAACGATACTAAGGTTTATACTATAAAGCATCATCCTAAAACCGTCGAAGCCATCACCAATGATATCAATAGCCAAAGTTATGGAAAATGGCGTGAGAATATAGGCGGTAAAGAAAGTATAAATGCTGTCTCTGTCAAGCTATACAGCCACACTGAAACCATGGTTGCTAGTTTTTCTTTATACTCAAACGGTATACTAGAGCGAGGCCATAATTATAGACAGCTTAACGCGCAAGGTTTTCATAGACAGATAGACATAATGCAATTGCCAGCATTAAGACAGGTCTGGTGCGATAGTAAAAATATTAACGATTATAGCCTATCGCAATATGGCCAATATTGCGCAGACCATTAAGAAAAGACTAGGATGTGTGCTCACTTTGAACGAATACAACCTGTTGACTAGGGGCTGTATAGAATTGGGAAATAGTTGAAAAAAATAAGCAACGCCTTACACTCTTGTTTACCACAACAAAGAGAA
>NZ_RRYX01000107.1:0-9756 GCF_014861375.1 Psychrobacter sp. FME5
AATTATTTTATGATATTTGTCCTGGCCATAACAGTTTTATTTTGAACTGACTATAGTTTGGTTCACTGTAGATAAAGAATTTATGGATGCTGTAGTGGGGACTATCCTATTTTGCTGTGTTGGTGGAACTAGCGCAGTCATCATAGGATGGTTTGCACTTCCGAAACACAAATAAAATTAATAGATTTTCATTGATGAAGTTTCTGTGGAAAAAAAGACACGATATTCAGAACATCAAATTTTTAACGTAAGATAGCATCATCTTTATTTAACTAGATTTACTTATGTGGCTTTTTATCGTTTTTACGCAGTTGCTCGCTATTATGACTAGCATTATTCTTTGGTGGTTAATAAAGCCAAGAATGACTGCTACTAAAGTTGCGCTGATATCTGTTGTCTTTATTATTAATAATATCGCTCTCCTTTATGGCTTGAGTGAGTTTTGGTACGAGCGTTTTCACGTCTATTTGGTTATCAGTATTTTGCAAGGCTTTATGTTTTATGCCGCTTTAATAACGGCTGTGCTTGCAGGGGTTTATGCTCTAATACTTAAACAAAAGCCACGACCAATAACCATTCGTGTGTTTGCAATGGTGGTTTATATCAGTATCGTGAGCCTCGCTATATTTAATGCCTACTCACCCGAGGTACATCGATTGACAGTTACGACAACCAAACCTCTCGATAAGCCAATGGAGATCGCATTGGTTTCTGATACGCATCTGGGCAGATGGTTTGGTAATCGGCAGATAGATAAAATGGTTAAGCTGATTGATAAGCAAAGTCCAGACGTGGTGGTCATCGCTGGTGATATTATGAATGACACCACTATTGCTTACGATAATACCAATATGCATGAGCAGTTATCAAAACTAAAAGCACCGCTTGGCGTTTATGCGACGTTGGGTAATCATGACTATCTAGGCTATGATGAACAAATAGCACAGGCTATTGAGGCTGCTGGTATCAAAGCCCTTGATAATGAGAGTGTGTTATTAAACGATGCAGTATGGTTGATTGGGCGCTCGGACGATGTGGATCTAACCAGACTGTCAGCGGATGAGTTACTAAATCAAGTGGATGCCGATAAGCCAGTGGTGTTTTTAGAGCATCGCCCTTCGATGATGGATGAAGTCAGTGCTTTACCAGTGGATTTGCATCTGTCTGGGCATACTCATGGTGGGCAGATATTTCCATTAACGATATTAATGGACTGGTTCTCACCATTAAATTATGGTGCCAAAAAAATAGCCGATACACAGTTTTTGGTAACCTCAGGCTATGGTATCGGTGCAGTGCCTTTTAGACTAGGTACGCGTTCTGAGGTTTGGATAATTACCTTACAGTCGGCAAAATAGCTCTACATAATTTACGCTGTAAATCTCTATCGGCACGCCAATCTGCTAGGAAACCTCATGCGTTACGCATTTATTATCACCATTATTGTGCTGTTGCAGCTTTTTAGTTTAGGAGCGGTACTCAGCTTACAGTGGTGGTTACAGCCTTGGATTGTTTCAATTACTATACCGCTATCACCGGCTATGGTGTGGGTAGTGGTTTTTGCCATTACCAATAGCCTGTTGCTGTTGAGCGTCAGCAAAATATTTTCTAATAGCTATCGCTGGATAAGCGCTTGGATGTTAGTGATGCACTTTATAATGCTCACCGCTTTATCGACCAGTTTACTATATGGCGGTTATTGGCTCTTAAATAGCTGGTTCGGTATTACGCTTATTGATGGAGAAATACTTACTATTGGGTTACGCATTTTTGCGCTGGTTTTCTTTGTAGCGTTGTTTATTTACGCCCTATATAGCGCTTATGTGCCGGTTGTGCGTAGGCTGTCTATTAGTATTGATAAGCCTATGGCTAAGCCATTACGCATTGCTGTAGCCAGTGATTTACATTTGGGCAGATTGTTTGGTAATAGTGCGATAGATAGGCTACATCATCTTATTATAAAAAATAAAGCCGACATACTGCTGATGCCGGGCGATATCATGGATGACAATACGCAAGCATTTGCTGATTATAAGATGGCAGGAAACTTGGCTGAGTTATGTAAAATCTTGCCATATGGCGTCTATGCTACTTTAGGCAATCATGATTTATATGGACACGAGCAGCCGATTAGTGAAGCGCTGTGCAATGCAGGCGTGCAACTGTTAAATGATGAGGTGAAATGTCTCATGCACCAAGGACAAGCACTTTGGTTAGTAGGACGTTTTGATAATCATAAACGTCAACGTGTGGCGACCACTGAACTGATGGCGCGCGTCGATAGTACCAAACCTATTATTATGCTCGATCATAGACCTAGCGATATTGCTAAGCATAGTCAGCTACCGATTGATTTACAGGTTTCAGGACATACTCATAACGGACAGATATATCCAGCCAACTTTATCGTCCATGCTATCAATCGCTTGGGCTATGGTTATGAAGCCATTGGCAAAGGACACTTTGTCGTCTCCTCAGGTTATGGTTTTTGGGGTATTCCGTTTCGACTGGGCTCGCGCTCGGAGATTTGGCTAATCACTTTGAATGGTAAGAATGAAGATAAATTTTAAAAAAGTAATGTTTAAGAACGTAATATCTAAATAGCACTATTCTGTAATATAAATAAACCAGCACTCTTTTATGCAATAGACCCTAATAACTATGCCGCTAATTGCGACTGGGTATTGATAACATCGCGCACAAAGCTCGCAAAACCTTTAATGATATCGCCTGTTTCTTGTCCAATCCCCTGATGAATACTCATAAAATGAATAAAACCATGGGGCGCACCAAGTACGGTATAAGTCTCAACAGGGACATCATGCGCTTTCAATTGTTTTGTATAGGCAAAAGCTTCATCACGCAGCACATCCAGTTCAGCGGCGACAATATAAGTCGGGCATACTTTACTATTGTCACCAAGCATGGGGCAATTAAGGATATGTTGGCGTGGCAATGGGCTGTGATCAAAACATGCGGCATCAAACACCGCCACGTCAGCATGATCTAATAGTAGACCCTCACCATACAATTCCCAGCTTGGATAATCTGTCTCGATATCCGTCACTGGATATAAAGGCATTTGCGCAAGCGGACTGGGTAAGCTTTTTAATAATTCAAACATATCTTGACCGTCCATACTCAAATCTAGCCAAGCGTCTTCAGTGGGTGCGGCGAGCTGCTGCGCCATCAACGTCGACAATCCACCACCAGCACTATCACCAGCCAGCACTATCCGAGATGGCGTTGCCCCCAGCGATTGACAGTTTTCAGCCAGCCATGCATAAGCAGTAATACAATCTTGCAAGGCAGTTGGTGCAGGGTATTCAGGCGCTAAGCGGTAATCGACGCTGACCACTGGCCAGCCAGCCTGCTCACAAACCGCATGACAAAACTCATGATGGGTATCGACGTCGCCGATACAAAACCCACCACCGTGAAAAAACAACATAACCGTTTCGTCGGGGTTATGAATCGCGCATTTTTTAGTATTTATCCCATAAGAGCGTTTACTCGCCTGATAACAACGAACAGTCATATCGCCATCGTCAGCATTAGCGATGGTCTTATCTTCCCAGCTAATAGGTGTGTCGCCTTTTTTGGCACAACGCATTAGGCTGCTAAGTGTATTAATACTGGCTTGCTGCCATACTCTTGGCGATTGCATAGCGACAGCATCCGCCGCAAACCTGTCACGCAGCTCGTGCATGGGCGTTAGCTCTAAAGGTGTTTTAAGGTTGCTGTTTACGGCTAGTATCAAACGCAAATGAGCGTCAGCATGCAGATATTGCTTTGAGCTGGGTCCTTTGAGATAGCTCACCAAGCTTTCTAATACAGGCGTTGGCAGGCAGCCCAAACCTTTCATCGCATAATGCAAGGTATGTGACTGATAGTTTATCATCGGACTGTAGCTAAGCATTTTTTCTGTAATGCTCAAACGCTTTTCTTCTGCACTATTTTCTTTTATGCCCTTATCTACGGTATCCGTATCTACTTGAGCGGATGACGCTAAATTTTTTGGCGTTAGGTTCGTCGATGTTAAGTTCATCGTCATCAACGCTTTATTAAGTAGAGTGTTGATTGATAGTACTGCTGAATTAGACATAACACCCTCATTATTGGTCGTTAATATTTGATCAATGACCGTTAGTAGCTGTTGTAATAGGTCAGCGTAAATCTAACGTAAGTTGCAATATTTGTAACAATAATAAATTAATCATCAATAAAGTTGAGTGGTGTTTGGTAATGGCTTAGATAGTAATGGTAAAGAAATTGGAATAAGTGACGGTTTTTTGTACGTTTTTTTAGCAGATACCTATATTAGCTGACAGCAAAAGAAACCTTATAAAGAGAATTTAGATGATATTTCGATAACATTTGTTATAAATGCAAAAATTCCTTAGCTTTAGGCTTGAAATTTGA
Source organism: Psychrobacter sp. FME5 (assembly GCF_014861375.1). Taxonomy (NCBI): domain Bacteria; kingdom Pseudomonadati; phylum Pseudomonadota; class Gammaproteobacteria; order Moraxellales; family Moraxellaceae; genus Psychrobacter; species Psychrobacter sp. FME5. The sequence continues at coordinate 4,423 of NZ_RRYX01000107.1, forward strand.
CCCCATCACCTTTATTAATCAGCTATCGAAGCGTATTAATAAAAACAATCAGTGACTGTTATTAAGAAACTAATAAAGTATTAAGCATCTAATAAAGGCGCAAGATGACCAACAAATAGCGTGGCTCTTGTGTCCTGCATTAACCGTTCTTATTAAGCATTACTAAGTATTATTAAACATTATTAAAATTCTAAGGAGTTATCATGAGCGAGCAAAACCAAAATCAAGAGCCTGTTGATCAAAATGTGACCCATGACAATATTGAGCATAGCGACAGTATTTTAGAAGAAACCATGAAAGAGTTTGATCCACAAAACAACGAAGGCGAAGAAGCGACTATCGAGAATGAAATTAACCTTGATACCTTTGCCGCCCGTATTAAAGAGCTAGAAGGTGAAGTTAAACAAGCCAAAGAAGGCACTGCTCGTGCCAATGCTGAAGCTTATAATGCGCAAAAACGTATGGAGCAGGAAACAGATAAAAGCAAAAAATTCGCGCTGCAAAAGTTTGCAAAAGAGTTGTTAGAAGTCGTCGACAACCTAGAGCGTGCTATCGAAAACGCCCATGCAGATGATCCTGTTACTGAAGGCGTAAAACTGACCCATAAAGCGTTATTAGACGTGTTAAATAAAAATGGTGTCGAAGTGGTTGAACCACAAGGCGAAAAATTTAACGCTGACTTACATGAAGCGGTAGGTATCGACCCCGATGCGCCAGCTGATACGGTTGGTACAGTGTTGCAAAAAGGCTATAGCTTAAACGGTCGTCTATTGCGTCCAGCAATGGTACGTGTTGGGCAATAGTATTTAAGATAGTAGTATTTAAGACAATTCAGCTTAAAAACTAATACCGCGGGTATTAGTATTTAAAAAAGAAGTCTTTAACAGTGCTAAACCTTATTAGAAGTAAGGGTTTTCACAAAAAATCACATAAAAGGCATTATTTACGTGGTTATTGACTTGAAAAAACGACCACGTAAACCTATATAAAGCAACAAGTGACCCGCTAGAGACAATTTCTAAGGTCTGATGATATAAATATTTTTGTTTAAAAATAAATTAGGAGCAATTAATTATGGGTAAAGTAATTGGTATTGATTTAGGTACAACTAACTCATGTGTCGCAGTGATGGAAGGCGATAAAGTTAAAATTATCGAAAACGCTGAAGGTACTCGTACCACACCATCGATTGTCGCTTATAAAGATGACGAAATCCTCGTTGGTCAGTCAGCCAAGCGTCAAGCAGTGACCAATCCAAGCAACACCTTATTTGCAATCAAGCGTTTGATTGGTCGTCGCTTTGATGACAAAGTTGTGCAAAAAGACATCGGTATGGTGCCGTACAAAATCGCCAAAGCGGACAACGGTGATGCGTGGGTAGAAATCAATGGTAAAAAATTAGCACCACCACAGGTATCTGCTGAAATATTGAAAAAGATGAAAAAAACTGCCGAAGACTATCTTGGTGAAAGCGTGTCTGAAGCGGTCGTTACTGTACCTGCTTACTTCAATGACTCACAACGTCAAGCTACTAAAGACGCTGGTAAAATTGCTGGTCTAGATGTAAAACGTATCATTAACGAACCAACGGCTGCTGCACTTGCTTATGGTATGGACAAAAAGCAAGGCGATAGCACTGTTGCCGTTTATGACTTGGGTGGTGGTACATTTGACGTATCAATCATCGAAATCGCTGATGTCGATGGTGAGCAGCAATTTGAAGTACTAGCGACCAATGGTGATACATTCCTTGGTGGTGAAGACTTTGACTCAGCCTTGATTGACTTTTTAGTCGCTGAATTCAAAAAAGACCAAGACGTTAACCTAAAAGGTGACTCTCTGGCGATGCAGCGTCTAAAAGAAGCGGCAGAGAAAGCAAAAATTGAGCTATCAAGTGCCCAAAGTACTGAAGTGAACTTGCCATATATCACCGCTGATAGCAGTGGTCCTAAGCATTTGGTCGTCACGATCAGTCGCTCAAAACTTGAGAGCCTAACAGAAGAGCTAGTACAACGTACGATGGGCCCATGTAAAACTGCCCTAGAAGATGCTGGTCTAAAAATTGGCGATATCGATGATGTCATCTTAGTCGGTGGTCAGACTCGTATGCCATTGGTACAGCAAAAAGTACAAGAGTTCTTCGGTCAAGAGCCACGTAAAGACGTGAATCCTGACGAAGCAGTAGCCGCTGGTGCAGCGATTCAAGGTGCAGTATTGTCTGGTGATAAAACTGACGTACTATTGCTTGATGTGACGCCATTGACGCTAGGTATCGAAACCATGGGCGGAGTTATGACCCCAGTTATCGAGAAAAACACCATGATTCCTACCAAGAAATCACAGGTATTCTCAACGGCAGAAGACAACCAGCCAGCAGTAACCATTCAGGTTTATCAAGGTGAGCGTAAAATCGCCAACCAAAATAAACAGCTCGGACGTTTTGATTTAACGGATATTCCACCAGCACCACGTGGTCTACCACAAATCGAAGTGAGCTTCGACATCAACGCTGACGGTATCATGAATATTTCAGCAACCGATAAAGGTACTGGTAAAGCGCAAAGTATCCAGATTAAAGCAGATTCTGGCTTGTCGGATGAAGAAGTCGAGCAAATGGTTCGTGACGCAGAAGCAAACGCTGCGGAAGATGAGAAATTTGCTAACCTAGCGCAAGTGCGTAACGAAGCAGATGGTCGTATCCATGCGGTACAAAAAGCGCTAAAAGAAGCGGAAGATAAAGTCACTGAAGATGAGAAATCAACAGTAGAAGCGGCGGTCACTGAGCTTGAAACAGCGGCGAAAGAAGATGACCATGACGATATCAAAGCCAAACTTGAAGCCTTAGATAACGCTTTCTTACCAATCAGCCAAAAGATTTACGCTGATAGTGGTGCGGGCGCAGAGGGTATGGATCCAAGCCAGTTCCAAGAAGGCGCTGAAGGTGCAGCGGATAGTAGCCAAGCCGACGACGATGTCGTTGATGCTGAGTTTACTGAAGTAGACGAAGACAAAAAGTAAGGCTGTTAATAATTAGTTAAGTTAACAAGCTGTTCAATTAGAAAAACGCATCCTTCGGGGTGCGTTTTTTTATGGTTGTTATTTATAAAAGATAACCTACCACTCTATATTTTGTCGTTACGGTTTAAACGCACTCACTATCAGTACTTCGTAAGTCAAATTAACGATAGGCTGCCCAATATCATCTTGCGCTGAAAAATGTTGCCAATAATCTGACTCAAACTGTTGCAAGCGTGCTTTTGTCCACCTAAAGGACTGGGTGTTGCTGGGGTTTACTTGAGTACGATTCGTCGATACGCCCGTTAGTTTCATATGTTTTAAGACAGCGTAGGGACTGGAAAACGGTAACTCAAAACGCTGGGTGAACAGTTTGATTTTCTCAAATCCAGCATTGACGAGTGCTAATTGCCACTCATCAATGTCTGGATAATCGAGTCCTTGACCAGTCAAACGCTTAATCTGCCAAAAATTATTTGGCGTAAAAGTGTTAAATAGCAGTTGACCGCCCGCTTGTAAGCGTAACGCTGACTGTGCGACGAAACTTAAAGGCTTATCAAACCACTGCACTGCGTTAGCACTGATTATCAAACTATGCTTTGCTACCAAATCCATGGTTTCAGCATCACCGATCTCTATATCGGCAGTTGGTAATATTGATTGCAGTGTATCGGTCTGTTCAGCGCATAACTCATTGATCAGCCAATGCTGGCTTTGTATCTGTGCAGCTATTAAACGGGTCATTTGACCGGTTCCTGCACCGACTTCCAACACACTATCTTGCTGCGCATGTGCAATATTGGAGGATAAGTATTGACAGACTTGCTGCTGAATATTGGCATGCTGGTCATAGTCGCTGGCATTGGCAAAATGACGAGCGATGGTTTTTTTTCTGGTGCTAAATGTATCCGTTTTGGCGAGTGTTTTCATAAGGTTTATTATATCCAAGTGAGCCAGTTATCAATCGATAGTAGCGCTGACATCTCTATTACAGAACAGCGTCATAACTGTCTTATCAATTGCTCGCAGTCTTTATTTGTTAGCTTGGCATTCATGACCAAACGGATACGCGCCGTGTTTGCAGGAACGGTGGGTGGCCTGATAGGCATCGCGTAAAAACCTGCTGCTTGCAACTGTTGTGCTTTGGCAAGAGTGCTGGCGTTATCACCCAATATGTAAGGCACAATGGGTGACTCATAGTTTGGATATTGAATAGTTGGAGAGACACGGTGTCGTTGGACGATGGCTCGACTAAGCTTGGTAGACAATTGCGCTAAATGCGCACGTTGGTCATTTAGCGTTGGCATTTTTGCTAAAATAAACCGTGTCCATGCGTGATTGATAGGGGGTAATGCAGTACTAAAAATGAGCGGACGCATGGTGTTAATCAGCCATTGCTTGACGATGTCATCACACATGATATAAGCACCTACTGAGGCAAAAGCTTTACCAAAAGTACCGACCAAATAGTCAATATTAGCCAATGTCTGTGTTTCTTCTGCGAGTCCCAAGCCTGTATCACCCAACACACCAATGGCATGAGCCTCATCGACATACAGCTCAATGCGAGCATCTTTGGCTTTTAATTGTACCAGTTGACATAAATCAGCACGATCACCATCCATACTAAAGATGCTTTCAGTGACAACAATAATGCGCTCAATGTCTGGATTTGCTTGCTTAATAAATGTAGCCAAATGCTCATAATCATTGTGACGATAACGGCGATAGGTAACCAGCTTGCTTTGACTTAGACGCAGACCATCGATAATACTGGCATGTACTAGCTTGTCAGCCAGAATAAGCGTTTTGACTGGCAAGGCTGTTAGGGCTGGTAATATGCCAAGGTTGGCATGATAGCCGCTATTCAATACCAACACCGACTTTGAGACAGAGGTATCTTGTTTGTCCACCGCGGTTTGATACCATTCCTGCAACTCAGACTCTAGCGCTTGCAGTTGTGCATCACTTCCAGTGAGCAAGCGTGAGGACGTCGCACTCATTTTAGGTGTTTGTGCGGCTGATAGGAGTCTTATTTGGTTGAGAAATTCGTTTTGTAATTCAGTGTCGCCGCCTAAGCCAAGATAGTCGTTACTGGTAATATTGAGTAAGGTCTTACCTTCGCTAATAACGTATGGCCCATTATGTTGAAGGTTGGGTAGTTGACGATATTGTTGGGTGGCTTTGAGTGCTATAAGCGCTTCTTGTAGGCGACTATTTATAAGTCCAGTCATTACTTTTACCTTAAAATATTCGTTATCGATTAGGGGCTGTATAGAATTGGGAGATAGTTGAAAAAAATAAGCAACGCCTTACACT
>NZ_RRYX01000108.1:0-9730 GCF_014861375.1 Psychrobacter sp. FME5
CTATTTGTTCAGGACTCCAGCTGTCTTTTAGCTTATCTGTGACCCAATCCCATACGTCAGCGATGATGCTGGGCGCATTGTTTGACCGTCTGTCACAAGCCTTGTTATTAGCATTCTTTGCTCGGTAACCGCGCAGGCCTTTATTACGCCTTAGCTCTCTTGATATGGTGCTGGGACTTCTGTTTAACGCCCTCGCTATAAATTTAATACTATGTTTTGCCCCTTTAAGGGCATAAATCTGGTATCGTTCACCTAGGCTTAGATGTGTATAGTTCATGGTTGCAATCTCACTTTGGTCGGTGGATAAAAACTTTGATGCTAGCGCATCTAGGTCTTTTTTTCACCTCACATTTGGTATTGCACTTCATGTGTTAATCTAAGATGGAAAAAAATCTGTATGTGTTTGATAACCTGCCAGATCGTCCTGATGGCTTGGTTGAACCACCGCTTGGTAGCACTAATAGCATTCAAGGCATTCCTAGACGCTCGATTCAGCTTGGTTATATCGACTATCGCGACCGCCGTGTTCCGATACATCTAGAGCGGGTACGCATTGATGATAGCGCGCCTTTTTGGGTGTTTTCAGCCCAAACGGTTAGTAATATTGATAAGCTTTATGAGCAGTATCGCCCCGCTAAGTTTGAGCGTTATTTACCGGAGTGGACACAGCTAAAGATTTTTAGTATCACCGTTTGGGAATTTTTAGCGCTACTGCTATTTTTCTCTTTTACCATGGCAGTGGGTTGGTTGTTAAGTAAAGCTGCTGGCAAAATCCTCAATTGGTATGTGGTAGATAAAGAAGGAAATCGCCTCGGTACGCTTCACCATAATGGCGTGGAAGATTTGGTCAATAAGCTCACGGTGCCTTTGACCTTTACCATCAGTTTTTCGTCGGTTTATACCCTAGTGTCAGGCGGTCTTCCTTATTTAGATGCCGTTGCCTCATCGACACGACCAGTCGTTTGGGTTGGATTGGTGTTTAGTACCATGTGGCTGGGTATTCAAGCCATTAATTTTTTTGCCAATCGCTACAAAGATTTGCAAATTGAAAACTTAAGCGATGAGCATTTTGATAAAAGTCGCAGTCGCCGCACCTATGTTTCTATATTTCGCCGTATTTTTATTTTTGTTATGATTCTTGGTGGTATTTGGGTAGGACTTAGTGAGTTTACTAATATAGACGGTTTGGGTAAAACCTTGTTAACGTCAGCAGGTATTGCCGGCGCGGTCATTGGTATTGCTGCACAGCCTATTCTAGGTAATATTATTGCTGGGACACAGGTTGCCATTACGCAGCCTGTGCGGATTGGCGATACAGTGATGATGGAAGGTGAGTGGTGTACGATTGAGGATTTAGGCTATACCTATGCGGTATTAAAAACATGGGATGAGCGTCGTTTGATCGTGCCCATGCGTCACTTTATTACTGAGATTGTGGAGAACTGGTCGCATACAGAATCGCATCAAACTTCAGTAATTTATTTATATGTCGATTATGGTGCTGATATTGACGCTATTCGACAAAAATATATCGAGCTGGTGAAAGAAAATGAGCTATGGGACGTTGAGACGGAACCTGAGATGCATACAGTGTCAGTGTCAGAAAGTAGCATCAAGCTACGCTGTAGCCAGGCATCTGATAGCCCATTAAACGCTTGGACGCTTGAGTGTGAAGTACGTGAGCAGATGATGAGTTATTTATATACCGAACAAAAAGACTACTTACCGGCTGAGCGTTTGATATTTAAGAGTAGCGACGTTTAAAAACAATGGCACCGTCATGGCAAAATAAGCTGACAAATATGTTATGCGAAGCCTTGCTTTATTTGTTATAATATGGCGTTATTTTTAAGGGATAATTCAGTTGTTAAGCGTCGTGTAATTAGACTTTAGGGTGTTTAGATACGCTATATTGGCAAATCTATTTAACCAACCGTCTCGTTACCGCTAATAAATTGCTAATGTGCCGAGCGAATATTTGTATATAGTGTTTGTTCCTCACTGTTTTTTCATCACCTTTGGCTTTGATAAAACGTTAGTTTATTGACTTGATGTCTGCATTGTCCACCCATCAAAATAACCACTACTAGGGGTCTGTATGTTGCGAATTGTCGATGAAGCCTTAACCTTTGATGACGTTTTATTGTTGCCAGCCTATTCTGAAGTCCTGCCAAAAACTGCCGACCTGTCTACACGTTTGACCAAAAATATCACGTTGAACCTACCGCTTGTCTCTGCTGCTATGGATACGGTGACTGAGTCTGAAATGGCTATCACCATGGCGCAGTTAGGCGGTATGGGTATCTTGCATAAGAGCATGGATATCGCCAAGCAAGCCACACAAGTTCGCCGCGTCAAAAAATTTGAAGCGGGTACGGTGGTTGATCCTATCACGGTACATCCTGAAATGACCATTGGTGAGTTGCTAAAGCTGACCCAAGACAATAACATTTCAGGCGTACCTGTGGTCGAAAAAGGCACTGATAATGTGATGGGTATTGTGACCCATAGAGATTGGCGTTTTGAGACCAATCTATCATTGCCAGTCAGCAAAATAATGACACCAAAAGCCCAGTTGGTAACGGTACATGAAGGTGAAAGCAACGAAAATATCAAACGCTTGTTACATGAGCACCGCATCGAAAAAGTCATCGTGATTGACGATCAGTTCCGTTTACGCGGTTTGATTACAGTGAATGACTTTGCAAAAGCGGAAAACAATCCAAACGCCTGTAAAGATGAACAGGGTCGTTTACGTGTTGGTGCTGCTGTTGGTACAGGCGCAGACACCCAAGCACGCGTTGAGGCATTAATCGCCGCTGATGTCGATGTTATCGTGGTCGATACGGCACACGGTCATTCAAAAGGTGTGATCGATAAAGTGTCTTGGATTAAGAAACACTACCCACAGGTGCAAGTGATCGGTGGTAACATCGCAACAGGTGATGCGGCTAAAGCATTGCGTGATGCTGGTGCTGATGCAGTAAAAGTGGGTATTGGTCCGGGTTCTATCTGTACCACGCGTATCATCGCTGGTATTGGTGTACCGCAAATTTCAGCGATAGATAATGTGGCCAGTGCATTACAAGATAGCATTCCACTGATTGCTGATGGTGGTATTCGTTACTCAGGTGATATGGCCAAAGCCATTGCCGCTGGTGCTTCTTGCATCATGGTAGGCTCGTTGATGGCTGGTACCGAAGAAGCGCCAGGCGAGGTGGAGTTATTCCAAGGTCGTTATTATAAAGCCTATCGTGGTATGGGTAGCCTTGGGGCGATGTCAGGCTCGAATGGCTCATCGGATCGCTATTTTCAAGATGCCAAAGATGGAATAGAAAAACTGGTCCCAGAAGGTATCGAAGGCCGCGTCCCTTATAAAGGCCCAGTCGCTGGTATTGTCAATCAATTGGTTGGCGGCTTGCGCTCATCGATGGGCTACACTGGCTCTGCAACCATCGAGGATATGCGTGCCAATCCACAGTTTATCAAAGTAACGTCAGCAGGTATGAAAGAGTCGCATGTTCACGACGTGCAAATCACTAAAGAAGCACCAAACTATCGCGTCAACTAAACGATAACTCTTGGATAATGATTAATAGCCCTATATCACCTTAAAAATAGCTGACTTTCAGGGCTATAGTGACCTTAAGATACAAACAGCCAACAATGCCTTGTTATTGTTGGCTGTTTTTTTTGTAAAATACAGGAACATATTACAACAACTATATTAGCGCCTATATAGTGGATTCATTTTATAGCAATAGCACGTTATTATTTACTACAACCGTATCACTTTTATTTTGAACTGACGATATATAGGCCTGACTTTTCACTTTTAGATTTTGGGAGCATACATAATGAGCTACTTTGGCACCGATGGCATTCGCGGAAAATTTGGTGAGTTACCAATTACCCCTGATTTTATTTTAAAGTTGGGCTATGTGACGGGACAGGTGCTGATAGAGAACAATGACAATCCTACTCGCAAGCCAAGTGTGGTCATCGGTAAAGATACACGCCTGTCAGGCTATGTGATTGAAGGAGCGCTACAAGCAGGGTTCAATGCTGCTGGTGTCGATGTTCACATGCTCGGCCCATTGCCCACACCAGCTATTGCGCATTTGACCCGCAGTTTCAATGCAGATGCTGGCGTGGTTATCTCGGCATCGCACAACCCTTATTATGATAACGGTATCAAGCTGTTTTCAGGTGATGGTAAGAAACTGACCGATGAGCTGCAAAGCTCTATTAATGACAAATTAAAAGCCATCATGAGCGCCTCTGAGGCTGATAATAATGTGATCATGCCCATTCTGGATCCAGCAGAGTTGGGAAAAAACAATCGAATCAATGATGCCAAAGGTCGCTATATCGAATTCTGTAAAGGCAGTTTTCCTTATCAGTATGACCTGAGTCATCTGACAGTCGTTGTGGATTGTGCCAATGGCGCAGGCTATAGCGTGGCTCCAAGAGTCATGCGTGAGCTGGGCGCTAACGTGATTGCCATCAACAATACGCCTGATGGGGTTAATATCAATGCTGACTGCGGCTCTACCCATCCTGAAGGTCTACAAAAAGCTGTACTGAAACACGATGCAGATGTTGGTATTGCGCTAGATGGTGATGGTGACCGTATCGTGATGGTGGATGAAGCTGGTAACTTAGTCGATGGCGATGGCATTTTGTATGTACTGGCTACCCAAGGTCAGATCAAGGCTAAGGGTGTCGTGGGTACGCTGATGAGTAATATGGGCTTAGAGTTGGCATTAAAAGCCGCTGATATTGATTTTACTCGGGCAAAAGTGGGCGATCGCTATGTGATGCAAGACCTTGAGGCCAATGGTTGGATATTGGGCGGTGAGCCGTCAGGTCACATTTTATGCTTGGATAAAAGCCGAACGGGTGATGCGATCATTGCAGGTTTACAAGTGTTGTCCGTCATGCAAGCCCGAAGCCGTGCTTTAAGCGATCTTGTCGAGGGTTTCGAAAAACTACCGCAAAAACTGGTCAATGTGCGTTTAAGTCAAATGCAAGATCCTTTTGAGCATCAAGAATTGGTCGCGGCTTTTGAGAAAGCACAGGATACTTTAGAAGGTCGTGGTCGTCTATTGATTCGTCAATCAGGTACTGAGCCAATGATACGAGTGATGGTTGAGTCAGATGATGAAATAGAATGTGATGTATTGGCGAACGATTTGGCTGATCATATCAAAGCCGTATTAGGTTAATATCATTAGATAACAATATTAAAATAAGGAATGACCATGAGCATGGATTTTACCGATCAGCGTTTGTCGTACGAAAAAGGTGAACTTGATCAACAGTCTGTACCAGCGTCACCATTTGAGCTTTTAAAAGGCTGGATGAATGAGGCAATAGCACAAAAAGTTCAAGAGCCTTATGCAATGAGTCTGGCGACGTGTGGCGCGGACAACAAGCCTAGTGTACGTATCGTCCTTATGCGTGAGATTACTGAAAATGGCGTGGTATTTTATACCAATTATGAAAGCGCCAAAGGGCAGGATATTGCCGAAAACCCGAATGCCGAGGTGTTATTCTTTTGGCATGAGCTGGAGCGTCAAGCACGTATCAGCGGTAGCATTGCTAAAATTGCTGCTGATAAATCAGCTACTTACTTTCAAAAGCGCCCACATGACAGCCAAGTAGGGGCATGGGTCAGTCAACCTCAAAGTGGTGAAGTGGCTAACCGTGAGGTCATGGAAAACAAGTTTGATCAGCTACAAAGCGAATATCCAGAAGATAGCCAAGTGCCGACGCCAGCGTTTTGGGGTGGTTATGAAATTACTATCAATGAGATTGAGTTTTGGCAAGGCCGTGCCAACCGTATGCATGACCGTATTGTCTATAGTAAAAAAAATAGTGATAGCTGGAGTACCAAACGCTTATTGCCTTAGACCTGTTTGCTACTCATATGTAGGTATAATACCAAACCCAAAAAGTACGATTAGCTGTGTCAAACTCGTTTAGTCTACAGTGCGTAGCATTTGCACTCGTTTTCCTTGCTACTCTATCTAGTTTTTGTGAATAGTATAAGTATGACAATAGTCAAATTAGACAAAGAAGCCAGCTTACTCGCCGTTTTATAAGAGCGAATAAGCTGGCTTTTTATGGTACTGACTTTCTAAAAGCTTTGTCTAAAAGATGTTCCTAAAAATTGCTTTTAAAGGCTTTCTTGATAAGAAGTATGTAGGTCAGTTTTATTAATTACTCTGAGTATTCACTCTCTTAGGCTCTTTTTTAACATCGGTATCCACATCGACTGACACCGACATACCAGGGCGCAATTGTGCAAGCTCAGGTTGGTTTTGTTCTAAGTCAATACGTACCGGAATGCGCTGAGCGATTTTAATATAGTTGCCAGTCGCAGGATTTGCCGCGCCTGCACTAAACTCACTGCCAGTGGCTGGCGAGATGTTGCTCACATGACCACGGAACTTAACGCCGCCCAACGCATCGACACGTACAGTCGCAGGCTCGCCGACAGTCATGTTGGCCACTTGGGTTTCTTTAAAGTTGGCGATAACCCAAATGCCTTTTGGTACGATATACATTAGCTGAGTACCAGCACTCACATATTGTCCCTCTTTGACACTAACTTGACTCAACTGCCCCGATTCAGGTGCAGTGATGACCGTATTATCCAAATTAATCTGCGCTTGCTTGGCACCCGCTTCCGCATTTTTAATATTGGCATCTAAGGAAGAGCGGCTGCCACTGGTCTTTTCGCTAGCCTCACGGGCAACTTGTAAATTAGCTTCTGCTTGTTGAACACTCGCTTGTGCTTGAGCAAGTTGTGCTTTTATATGGGCAACTTCTGCCTTTGAAACAGCGCCAATAGCATCCAAACCTTCATAACGATTAACATCTTCACGTGCACTGTCAACGCTGACTTTGGTGCTATATAAATCAGCTTCGCGTGCTTCGATTTGTGCTTGATTGGTTCCCGTGTCCTGAGCATTACTAGAGCGGTTGGTCACCGCAACTTCGATATTGGCCTGCGCTTGCTCGAGTTGCTGCTGAAAGGTTCGATCGTCTATTTTGACCAATAAATCACCAGCTTTGACGCTGGCAAAATCTTCGACTGCTACTTTCGTGACATAGCCTGAGACTTGTGGGCTGATAATGGTTGTTTGACCTTTTACAAAAGCATTATTGATTTGCTGCACGGTAGGCGTAAACGGGGGCAGTTTCCATGCATAAAGAATCAAAAGCACGCCAATAGTAACTAATGCAATTAATAGGCCTAGATTGAAGTAAGATTTCTTTTTAGGTGACCAACCCGCAGAGCTAGGAATGGGCTCTTTTGGGGGCATTGGGGGTTCATCTGCATCACTATCTGTTGTCTCAGCGGCAACAGGCGTCGCTGCTGAATCTTCTTCTTTCGGTATAGCCACCGTCGCATCAGTTTCATCGGTTTTTGGCTTTTCTAGATGAGTTGCTGCTGATGGCGCATTGGACGGCATCTGATTGTTCTGAGCAGGGTCTTGGGTAGCATCTTGAGTAGCGTTTTGAGCAGTGCTTTGATTGTGGTCATCAAGCTCATTCGTTTTGTTTTCGCTCATGATGCACTCCTAATGAATTTAATAAACATAATAGATAACTTTAAAAAAATAAGCATAGGATTGGAATAGAGGGTGAGTAATAAAAATTGTAGCATTGGCTATTTTTGTTCTCTCATCTTCGCCAAAGCGGCAAGCTCTTTAGCGAGCGGGTTACGCTTATGATAACGATAATATAGGTAGATAGTTAATAAATACAAGGCAGTAATGGTAGCGCTCACTGCCATTAAAAAGAACAAATCATCATAAGCTGCGACCGTCGCTTGCTGCTGTACACCTTGCAGTACTTGTGTCATTGCAGCACGATTATCGCCGCTCATTGAGCTGACCATATCGGCATAATGCATCTGCGTACGAATGGTGGTAAACGCTTGAATGCCTGCAGCGCCTGCCAAACCGCCAACGGTTTGTGAAATACTAAAGATCACCGAAAAGCTAATAATATAAGCAGGGCCATTGGCAATGGCACGAAACATGCCTTCAAATACCATCGGTCCCATAAAATAAACAGCAGCAAAGGCAATCATAAACTGACTGAGATAAAACATATGTGGAGCAGAGTTTAGCGATACACCAGTATCTATCCACGCGCCAACGGCAATCAGCGCAACCGCAAAAATTACCGGTCGACGTAGATCCATTGCATTGGTACTAAAAATACTAATCACTAATGCCAGCACACTGGCGATTAATACCACGGCATAAAAAACAATCATTTGATCATTGCCATAGCCAAGATTGGCCAATAGCCCTGCCGCACCAACGCTTTGTTCAGATAATAAAATACGCATGACAGCGCCTGTTATCATAAAGGCGATAATAGTACGACTGCGCATCCAGCGTACTTGTAGCATGGGGTTTTGACGATGGGTTTCAATCCATAAAGCAATCGTAATAGTCACGGCAGCAATAATCAGTGGATAGCTAAGCCAAGGCGTTGTCCACCACTGAATCCTACCCTGTACTAAAAATACAGATAGGGATGCGAGCCCGCTAGCAAAAAAAGCAAAGCTAATAATATCGAGTTTCTCAAAGACTTTTTGGGTATTGCCTGGTGGCAACTCAAGGATATTAATAAGCCCAAAGCAAATTAGGGATAGTCCAACTTGAAATAAAAACAGATTCTCAAGCTGACCGTCAATAGCAAGATATGGTGAGATAATACGTGACAGTGGAATACCAAACTGCACCAAACCAAAGCCTAAAATCAGTCCGCTGATACGCTTCGCTGTCGGCATGCCTTGTAGACAATAAAAAATAGACAACACCGTCATCGCACTGGCAACCACACCACTGAAACCACGGGCAACCAGCTCTAAATAAAAAGGCTCAACACTGATGCCAGTCGCCGTACTCAGTAGGTTACTACTGACCAACCACTGCATGCTGGTGGCTGCTAATAAAAAGAATAAGGTAATCTTGCTAAATAGTGACATACCAAACTGTTGGCGAATTTTATACAACAGCACAGTGACGCAAGCATTGGTCATATTATAGGCGACCGATATCCAGCCACCTTCAACAGGCGTTAACCCCATTTCACCTTGAATTTGGGTAAGATTGGCGACCAATAGACCATTTTGAAAACTGGCCGTCAAGCCGATAAAAATCCCAATCAGCAAGTAGAACACCTTTCGGCGCACGGGATGGTCAGGGGTGGCAGGGGAACCCAGCATAAATGGTTGTTCATGGGGTTTGAACTGGTATTCAGTACTCATGGATAGACGATAATCTGCGTAGTAAAATAAAGTGGCATAGGACAGCTTCCAGATTAGCGTTATTTAATACGCTGATAAAGGCAAAAACAGACTAAAAATTGCTTAAGACATTTTATCATAATTTCTACTGAGCATTGCTTATGTACCGAGCCCATCCCAGATTCTGTGTAACTGCCATTTAGATTAAATGCTTACTAATGCGATCATCAAACATAATCATAAAGCGATTTAAAGCAGACGTCCAGTTACGGATTGGCATCGACCACTTTTTAGAGGCCTGCTGGGTTGCCAGATATACTACCTTGAATGCTGCCTGATCAGAGGGAAACACCTTACGCTTATTCACCGCCGTTCGAATCACGCTGTTTAGCGACTCGATAGCATTGGTGGTATAGATGGCTTTTCTGATATCTTTCGGATACTCAAAGAACA
>NZ_RRYX01000109.1:0-9692 GCF_014861375.1 Psychrobacter sp. FME5
CATGATATCTTTAGTGGCATACCAGCTGTCCATAAGCACCGTTTTAAATACCAATTGCTTGTACTCGATCGTGTGTCGTAACATATCTTCTAAATGATCAAGCTTGGTTTTACCATCGATGGCTTTGTCGTAAATACGGTAGTCAATAACCCAATACTGCTGGGTATGCGGGTTAACGTAGATGCAGTTTACAAGACCAATGCCTTTAATTAATCGTTTAGCATTGCCACTATATTGGCGGTTGACCAGTTCTATCTTATGACTGTGATCTTTGTCTAATACCGTATCATCAAAGAGCAAGTAACCCTCAGCATCGGCGACAATGTCTTGTTTAACTTGTTCCCATACTAGACGAGGTTTGAGCTTGTCACCTTTAATATAACGGTTGATACGGTCATGACTGATGTTCTCAGGATGATGATCAGCATAGTTGGTGATGGTGTAGTTTATTTGGCTCACCATGAGATACTGGCAATAATCTAGTCGGGTTACTTTAGGCTTCTTCATGACTATTATGGTACTACGCTATGCTTTAGGTTGGCAATATATCTCTGGTTTTGCGTAAGTCCTAACTCAATAAAAGCTACGGTTTGAGTATAGTCAATCCAGAATAAAAGAGATACATCCCATATCACGAAACAGTTTAGGTAGATTATTCTCCATCCATCCTTGGCGTAGAAACTTAGCTTGTGCCCACTTCTTTTCAATGGGATTTAGATCAGGACCGTAGGGTGGCAGCCAAAGAATACGATGACCATGCCTGTTTAACAGTTTTTGAATACGCTTATTCTTATGAAAACGAGCATTATCCATAACGATCACACACTTCGTTTTAAGGCTTGGAATAAGCGTGAACTTGCACCAGTCATAGAATATACGGCTATTGATATTCTGCTCAAAGTAATCCAGGGCAAACAGCATCTTTTCATAAAGAGCACCAATGACATTAGTACGCTTTTTTGCTTGCCAGTTGTAGCGATCAATGCAAGGTTTTCCTATTGGTGCATAGCCATGAGGGCGAATGGTTTCAGCCTCAAAGCCACTCTCATCCATAAATACAATGGGATAGCCTTGCTTCATAAAGCGATCAAGCTTACTTTGATATTCCGCTCTTTTGATTGGACATGCTTTTGGATGTTCTAAGGTCTTTTTTTTTGCTGATACCAAGGCGCTTTAAGGCAATCTCAATACCTGATTTGCTACAATTTAAACGCTGTGCTCTCTCGTACATATAATCGTCTGGATACTGTTCAACATCTTTTAATAGCGTGTCATTCGGTATTTTACTGGGTGGTTTATTCCGAGTTTGTTTGATACTTGGGTTTTTCAGCCAGCGCTGTAATGCGGTTTTACTAATATTGTAGAAAGTACACGCTTCACGAATACTCATGTCTTTATTTTTAACACTTTTGATCACTTGCGCTCGGAAGTCTGCTGAATAAGTCATATATTCTTATACCATTTCGCTTATTTTAAAACGATTGTATCTTATTTATAAAAGACTGACTATACGTTACGCAGTAAACATGTGAGTGAGACAAATACGGGCTTGGCGTTTGATTTTGTCGGTAAAAGTGCCAAAGCACATCATATAGAGCTGCAAGATGAGCGTTTGATTGAGATAGTACAAGCCTGTTCTGAACTACCTGGTTATCAGATTTTCAAATACTTGGATGACAATGGCGATAAGCAAGTGATTGATAGCGCCGATATCAATGATTACATACGTCAGCATACTTGCGCTACTGATTGCGAAAGTGAAGTGTATAGCGGAAATTTATACAGTGCAAAGGATTTTCGCACATGGATGGCCAGTGTGTTGGCTGCCAGTTATCTTTATGACGAGTTGCAAACGTCAGTTGGCAATGCGATATTAACCAGTGAGTCTAACAGCCCTGAGCGCCAGCAGTTGGTCATTGATATGGTCAAAGAAGTCGCAGAGGAGCTTGGCAATACGCCTGCTGTCTGCCGTGCTTCTTATATCAATCCTATGATTATTGAGTGGTTTTTGGCAGGAAAGTTTTTTGACACTTATAAACAAGCGCGGCGTGGTCGCACCAAAAAACACCAAAGCTGTGAGGAGAAGGCGTTACTTGGGTTTTTGAATGCCTTGCAGTAAAGTTTATATCCGTTAGTCATTAAATAATGATACGTTATGTATTGAAATAAGTAGAAAAGTACGTTACTAATAGACTATCTTGAATATTAGGATAGGAAATGGTCTATAGGATATGTCCGTTTTGTCTATATGGCATGTTTTCTATCACTTACTTAACATTGCTAAAGGATTAGCTTATGAACACCTCAGTTTCAAATACGACTACGCATACTGCAAGCACGCTAACGAGCTATAGCGATTATTATAATAATTTTGATATCAATGCGTTATTGACAGAAATCTTTGGCGAGCATTTAGACGATCGTTTAAATGCCTATATGGCATGCTGCGGTCGCCATGTGCGTGACGGCCGCGCGGATAAGCTTGCGTTAGTGCATGAAGATACTAATGGCAATGTGACGCGGATGAGCTTTGCTGAGCTGGATAAAGCCAGTGCGCAAGTAGCCAACTTACTACAATCTTATGGCGTAAAAGTAGGCGACCAAGTAGCGACTATGTTGCCGCGTACTCCCGAATTATTAACCATTGTATTAGCAATTTGGCGGATTGGCGCGGTATATCAACCGTTATTTACGGCTTTTGGCTATGACTCTATTAAGTACCGCATGGACAAAGCCAATACCAAGGTGGTCTTTACCAATCAAGAGAATCGTGACAAGTTTAAAGATCTAGCTGAGCAAACCAAAATGGTATTGGTAGGCAATAAAGTAGATGCGCAAAGCTGGGGGGATGATAGCTATGCTGAAATGATAGCAGGGCAGCCGCAAACCATAGAAGCGGTTACTTTGAATACTGATGCGCCATTTTTACAGATGTTTACCTCAGGCACAGTAGGTAAGGCAAAAGGTGTCAGCGTACCATTAGCCGCTTTATCAGCCTTTTATTTATATATGCGCTATGCCATTGACTTACGCGAGGATGATCATTACTGGAATATGGCCGATCCAGGCTGGGCGTATGGTTTGTATTATGCGATCACAGGTCCTTTATTATTGGGCGTCACCACTTATTTTAATGAAGCGAGTTTTGATGCTCAGAATACTCGTGACTTTATGGTACGTCACAAGATTACCAACTTAGCCTCTTCACCAACGGCATTTCGTATGATGAAGTCGAGTGGCGTTTTTGATGCATCGTCCGCAAATGATGACCATGCATTGTCTTTACGCTGCGCTAACTCGGCAGGAGAGACACTGAATACCGAAGTGGTAAGCTGGGTCGAAAATAATTTGGGCTGCCAAGTCTGCGATCAGTATGGGCAGACAGAAACCGGTATGACTTGCTGTGAGCATCATGCGCTGGCACATAAATGCCCAGTTGGATCGATGGGTATGCCACTACCAGGGCATACGCTGGTGGTATTAGATGATGATATGAATGTATTGCCAGATGGTGAGCAAGGGCAGTTGGCAGTGGTGGTCAGTCAATCGCCGGCGTTTTATTTCCGAGGTTATAGCTGGAATGAAAAACAAGCGTTCGTTGATGATTACTATTTAACCGGCGATGTGGTCGAACGTCATAGTGATGGCAGTTACTGGTTCTCAGGGCGTGATGACGACATCATTACTACTGCTGGTTATCGCGTGGGTCCAACCGATGTTGAAAACACGGTGCTCGAACACGATGCCGTTGCAGAGTCAGCCGCCGTCGGTATACCTGATGAAGTGCGTGGTCATACCATCAAATCTTATGTGGTGTTGAAGAGCGGTATCGAAGGAACTGAAGAGATTGCGAAGGAGATTAAGGACTTGGTACGTAAACGTCTATCGGCCCATGCTTATCCGCGTGAAGTTGAGTTTGTGTCTGAGTTGCCAAAGACGCCAAGTGGTAAGATTCAGCGCTTTTTACTGAGAAGTTTATCCGCTTCTTAAATACATCAAATTATTAATCAGATAACAAATTAGACAGTTAAATAATAATACCAAGGAATAGTTATGCAAATTGAACAATACAGCTTTTTGGTTACTGGCGGAGCGTCAGGTTTGGGTGAGGCAGTGGTTCGCGCTATTGTCGCTAAAGGTGGCAAAGCCGTTATCGCTGACCTTAACGAGTCAGCAGGGCAAGCATTGGTTGCTGAGCTTGGTGACAATGTCCGTTTTGCACGCTGTGATATCACCAGTGGCGATGATGTACAAGCAGCTGTCGTTATGGCTGAAAAAGAGTTTGGTGGTCTGCAAGGGTCGATTAACTGTGCTGGTATTGCGGTGGTACAAAAGCTCTTAGACCGTGAAAACAATCCAGCCGATCTTGATGATTTTAGCCGTGGGGTCAATATTAACCTCGTCGGCTCTTTCAATGTCGCGCGTCTGGTCGCAGCCAGTATCGCTAAGCGTGTGGCTGCTAAACCATCAGATGAAGCCAATGCTGATAACGGAATTATTATCAACACGGCCTCTATTGCTGCTTTTGATGGGCAAGTAGGGCAAGCCAGTTATGCTTCATCGAAAGCGGGCGTGGTCGGTCTGACTTTACCACTGGCTCGTGAGCTGGCGCGCCATGGTGTTCGGGTAATGACGATTGCACCGGGGGTTTTTGCTACTCCGATGATGGAGACTATCCCAGAAAAAGCGCGCGAACAGCTAGAGGCAGGCGTTCCTTATCCTAAACGTTTGGGCAATCCCAATGAATTTGCCAAACTGGTCATGCATATCATTGATAATGCCTATTTAAATGGTGAAGTTATTCGTCTTGATGGGGCTATTCGTATGGTTTAGTTTAGCAACTGTCAGAACTCATTTTTATCTTATCCATAACTTTTGCACAGAGTTGAGCCACCAAACATGGCATAGTGCTTTGATATATTATGACTCATTGCTATTACGCGTTGATTATAAGGATTAAAGTCTATGTCATTTTTTCGCCCAAATTCTAGTAAGTATTCAAGTTGGTTGTTTATCGTGATAGGGCTTAGTTTTGCTACTATTATCGGCACGAGTGCTATCGCTGCTGCTAAGGATGCCGCGAAATATCCGCAGCCCATTCCCAATGAAGACATTATCGATAAAGTCTTTGTCGATAAATCAGAGCGTCGTCTGCAGTTAATGAGCGGTGACAAAGTGATTAAGTCTTACCATATTGCACTCGGTGGTAGTCCGATTGGACATAAGCAACAAGAAGGCGATCAGCGTACACCGATAGGGTCGTATACACTCGATTATAAAAACGAAAAATCTCAATATTATCGTTCTATGCACGTCAGTTATCCCAATGCTGTAGATAAGGCTAAGGCGAAATCACGCGGTGTGAGCCCAGGTGGTGCGATTATGATTCATGGACAAAAAAATGGTTTTGGTGCATTAGCAATGCTTAACCAACAACGCGATTGGACGGCAGGCTGTATGGCGGTTACCAATGATGAGATGGATGAAATCATGGCAGCCGTCAAGGTTGGTACCCCTATTGAGATTGTTGAGTAAATGGTCTTTATACAGCCCCTAGATTCATTTTAAAATAGTACAGCGCTATTGGGATTAATTATTCGTAGCCTCTGTTAGCGCAGGCACAGCAAGCAAGAAAAAAATCTATCCCAGTAGTGCGTTATAATACTTTTATTTAGGACTGGCTATACCCTGTCTATACTTATCTTGTTTTTTAACCCCCGTTCCTCTTTCTTAAACCCTCATATTTCTTTCATTTATTCTCTTGAAATACTTGCCTAATGTGCCTATTAAGACTTTATAGTCGATATCATTGTTAATAGTAAGGTTTAATGTAAAAGTGTTATTTATCATGGGCTTTTGCTCATATTGGCTTACTTCAATCAGACACTAGCTATTATTGACCACAGTTAAATTGATATTGAAATATTACTCAATAAACCCTATATAGATAACAACCAAAAGCTTGCGGTAACGTTAAATACTTATAAAAAACCGCAGCTATTACTTAGTTATATAGGCTTAGTTATATAAGCAAATTATAAGAGGACACAAATATGAGGTTCGAAAAATTTACCCAAAAGTTGCAATCAGCGATTCAAGAAGCACAAAGTCTGGCACTAGGTCGTGACCATACCGGTATCGATCCGGTGCATTTGCTTGCGATATTACTGCAAGATGAATCCAACCTGTCTATCTGTCAGCAAGCGGGCGCGTCTATTCCAGCGTTGAAAAATGGCGTGGCAAAAGCATTAGACAATCAAGCGACGATTAGCGAGCCGACAGGTGATGTCAATCTAAATCCAAACTCGGTTAAAATTTTGAACTTGGCAGATCGTCAAGCACAAAAAGAAGGCGATGATTTTATCGCCACCGAATGGGTGATATTAGCACTTGCTGAGCAAGGTGAAACCAAAAAGATATTTGAAAGTGCTGGTGTGACCGCGACCAAATTAAAAGCGGTGATTGAGCAGTTGCGTGGTGATGACACCGTGAATAATCAAAATGCGGAAGATCAGCGTGATGCGTTGAATAAATATACCATTAACCTGACTGAACAGGCGGAACTTGGCAAGCTTGATCCGGTGATTGGTCGTGATGAAGAGATTCGCCGTACCATTCAAGTGTTGTCGCGTCGTACCAAAAATAATCCGGTGCTCATCGGTGAGCCAGGTGTGGGTAAAACCGCTATCGTCGAAGGCTTGGCGCAAAAAATTATCAACGGTGATGTGCCAGAAGGTCTACGCCGTAAAGAAGTGCTGTCGTTAGACTTGGGTGCGCTTATTGCAGGGGCAAAATTCCGCGGTGAGTTTGAAGAGCGGCTCAAAAGCGTACTGAGCGATTTAGCCAAGCAAGAAGGTAACGTCATCTTATTTATCGATGAGCTGCACACCATGGTCGGTGCGGGTAAATCGGAAGGGGCGATGGATGCCGGTAATATGCTCAAACCTGCGCTTGCTCGCGGTGAGCTGCACTGCGTTGGTGCGACGACATTGGATGAGTATCGCCAATTTATCGAAAAAGATGCTGCGCTTGAGCGTCGTTTCCAAAAAGTATTGGTCGATGAACCGACGGTCGAAGATACCATTGCGATATTACGTGGGCTCAAAGAGCGTTATGAGCTGCATCACGGTGTCGATATCCAAGACAGTGCGATTATTGCGGCGGCGCGGATGAGTCATCGTTATATTACTGATCGCAAATTGCCTGATAAGGCGATTGATTTAATTGATGAAGCAGCCAGTCGCTTGCGTATGGAAATGGACAGTAAGCCTGAATCGTTAGGAAAGCTTGATAGCCGTTTGATTCAACTTAAAATGCAGCGCGAAGTGCTCAAAAACGAAGAAGATGCTGGCGCGCAAGCAGAGCGTAAGGTGCTTGATAGCCAAATCGAAGAATTAGAGAAAGAATACGCAGATCTCAATGAGATTTGGCAAGCAGAAAAAGCTTTGGTCAAAGGCAGTCAGCAGTTAAAAGACGAGCTAGATAAAGCGCGTATTGCTTATGATAAAGCCAGCCGCGAAGGCGACTATGAAACCATGAGTAAGCTGCAATATGAGACCATCCCGCAGCTAGAGCGCCGTATTCATGAATCTGATCTGGCAGAGCAAAAAGAGCAGAGCGGTGAAGATAGCGGTATAAAGCTGCTACGTAATAAAGTAACCGATAATGAAATTGCCGAAGTTGTTGCCGCAGCGACCGGTATTCCGGTCAGTAAAATGATGCAAGGCGAGCGTGACAAAATGCTGGCGATGGAAGAAAAACTCCATGAGCGCGTCATCGGTCAAGACGAAGCGGTCGAAGCCGTGGCAAATGCTGTACGCCGTAGTCGCGCTGGCTTGTCTGACCCCAACCGCCCTTCAGGTTCGTTCTTGTTTTTAGGACCTACGGGTGTGGGTAAAACAGAGCTGACCAAATCACTGGCAAACTTCTTGTTTGATAGTGAAGACGCCATTGTGCGTATCGACATGAGTGAATATATGGAGAAGCACAGCGTCAGCCGTTTGGTGGGCGCGCCTCCAGGCTATGTCGGTTATGAAGAAGGCGGTACTTTGACCGAAGCAGTACGTCGTAAGCCTTATAGCGTGCTACTGTTTGATGAAGTTGAGAAAGCGCATCCTGATGTGTTCAATATCTTATTGCAAGTATTAGACGATGGTCGTTTGACGGATTCGCAAGGTCGCGTAGTAGACTTTAAAAACACCGTTATTATCATGACCAGTAATTTAGGTTCGCATAAGATTCAAGAGATGGTCGGCGAAAGTTACGAGGATATCAAGGCTGAGGTGATGGATTCAGTTGGACAGCATTTCCGTCCAGAGTTCGTTAACCGTATTGATGAGATTGTGGTATTCCATCCGCTTGGTATGTCGCAAATGGCAGGTATTGCCGATATTCAATTGGATCGTTTACGTCAGCGTATCCAAGAGCGTGAGATGGATATCGAGCTGTCATCTGAGGCGATGAACAAACTGGTAGCGGTCGGTTATGATCCAGTATATGGTGCGCGTCCGCTAAAACGTGCTATCCAGCAAGAGATTGAAAACCCATTGTCATTAAAGCTACTAGCAGGTGACTTTGTCGCTGGCGATATCATCAAAGTCGATGTTGGCGCTGATGATAAACTAACCTTTGATAAGCTTAGAATGAGCTAATAGTAAACTTTAGCTATTATTTTAAACGTTACATTGAACCCCTTATTTGCCTTAGCAGATAAGGGGTTTTTCTATAGACAAACATAACCTGTACCAGAATAGATAAAGTCCTTGTTATATTATAAAAAAGCACACAAGGATGGCTAGTATGACAATTATAAAAATGGCGATAGATAGGCATACCGCTCAGAACGCTAAAAATAAAATATTGAAAAAACACGTGGCACCATTATTAGCAGCAATGTCATTGTTGTTTAGCACGGCTGCTTGCTCTGACCAGTCAGTCATTGACACCAATGGCGATTTGGCAAAATATCAAGAAGCAGAAAATTCGGTCGTCAATGAGTTTTTACATGCTGAGAAACCTACCTTTACCACCAAAACAGTTGCCACTTTTAATGAGCCTTGGGCGATGACTGCACTTCCTAGAGAAGGTGATGAGTCGTTAAAACTGCTTGTGACTCAAAAGACAGGAGAGTTATTTGTCGTCGATGCAGCAACAGGTAATAAGACAGCCATCACTGGTGTGCCCAAAGTGGCTTATGGCGGGCAGGGTGGTCTTGGCGATGTTATTCTGGCGCCAGATTTCGCAACGTCTAATAATATATATCTTAGCTACGTCGAAGCTGGTACAGGACCTGACAGTCGTAAATTCGGTGCTAAAGTCATCAAAGCCAAACTGTCAGGTTTGGACGTTGGTCAACCAAGCTTGCAAGCCATTAGGCCCATTTGGCAGCAAACACCAAAGATGAAAGGACAGGGTCATTACAGCCATCGATTGCTATTCTCACCTGATGGAAGGTATCTATATATCAGCTCAGGTGAGCGCCAAGAAAAAACCCCAGCGCAAGATATGAGTGTCAACTTGGGTAAAATAATCAGGTTAAAACCTGACGGTACTGTGCCAGCCGATAATCCATTTATGGATAAAAACAATGGGTGGTGTTCTAAAAAGTATGCTGGCATTAGACGTAGCCATAATTGACGTAAAAGAACACCATATCAAACACTTTGAAGTGATTATCGAGCTTCTTAGAGAAA
>NZ_RRYX01000010.1:0-52012 GCF_014861375.1 Psychrobacter sp. FME5
CTATAAATTTAATACTATGTTTTGCCCCTTTAAGGGCATAAATCTGGTATCGTTCCCCTAGGCTTAGATGTGTATAGTTCATGGTTGCAATCTCACTTTGGTCGGTGGATAAAAACTTTGATGCTAGCGCATCTAGGTCTTTTTTTCACCTCACATTTGGTATTGCACTTCATGTGTTAATCTAAGATAATATTTGTAGTCAATATAAAGATATTCATCGTCACTAGATACCGGCTCACCTTCTAGTGTTTTTGGATCAGGCTCGATAGGGGTTGCTTGAAATGAGGCAATCTCTTTACGTCCTGGCCATCCTGTGACAAACACTATAACCCAACCGTTAGGAGCAAAAGCCAGTTCAATGGCGTAATAGTTGCTATCAAATCCCACATCATTAAGGCGTTCACTTTCCATATTCTTGTCAGTATTAGTCATCAGCGCATATATCTTATCGGTAGGCAGATTATGCTCGCCTTGATAGTACTGGTTGGCTACATTGTCTAAATAAGTAACACGTACTTTATCAGGTAGTGGCTGTTCAAACCTATTACCGCCCAGTGGAGTACTACCGTAGCCCCAAGAACCAGAGCCGCCAACAAGCGAGCGCAGCCAAGTATCGTCTGCTAAATAAAAGCTGGTACTGTAACTGGGTATTTTATCCGATGCTTGTAAACTAATTTCCGTACCAAAGTTGTCCGATTTATATAGGGTATAGTTGGCTCCTGCTGTACGAGCACTCCATTCGACGACTTTATTCTCTCTCATAACCTTTTCCTCATGTTTTTCATAGGTATTTATAGCAATAAACAAACTTACAATGAATAAACACAAGCCAAGCAGTATCTTTATGTTGAGTGAGCTAAGTTTTGACATAGGGGTTTACTCTATTTGTCTTTGGTAAAATGAGGCTAAGAAGCGTTGTTATTTTAGGATGTAATCAGATTTCATTTTTCAGCCCTACATACTAGGGCGTGTCCTCAATTCATCTGCAACTTGACTGTCGTGAACCTCACCCCAGTGATTTTAAAATCGAGCGGATATCCATCGGCATCACAGGATAGGTGTATCTTTATAGTTGCTCCATTACGGCTTTGTCCAACTGCCCGACAAAACGCAACAGGATAGAAGGTGTTTATCACTAGGGTATTGGTATGAGCGGTAATTTTATGTAAACGATTGGTCTGACCGTCCTAGCTCTAAGAGTGGGGCGGTTTATTTTTTTGGTATTTATCATCAACAGAATAAAAAATATAGTGTAACAGAACAACTGTCCGAAAATTGTGTGTAGGATGCAATATATTTATAGGTATCGGCGCTGCTAAAACAAGGTCAATCAAATATGAGTTTGGCCAGTTCGACCGTGCTGTAGCAGGTGAAGATATAGACCTAAAGGATAACTAATAATGAGCGGATATATTGTAGACATGGAAGGACGGTTTCGACTGACCAAGAAGCCACCATTTTTGACCCCTGGTTATCAGGCAGTTGGGCAAAAGCTTGCAGACGTTAGAGGCATCCATAAAAGAGTGCCGTTGGAAAAAGATAAAACCTATGATGTGCCATTGCACCCTCAACAAACGGTGGTACAGTTTAATTCAACTTATCTTGAGACCACTGGTCGCAATGAAAGAAGACGTGGCGATGCGGTAGGATGGGGATTGCTTATAGGGTTTGTTGGACTTTCTATGACTAGTCTTTATGGGTTTCTTCTAGCCGATTTAATCAATAATTTTGATATTTTTATCTTATCTATAGTGGTTTTTTTCGTTGTCATAATACCAATATTCTTTGGTTTATTAATAAATGTGCTCTCAACCGAGTTATTTACCACATGGCATTCTCCTATCCGCTTTAATCGTAAAACTCGTAAAGTCTATGTCCGTCAATATAACCGTAAAGTAGAAGTATATAACTGGGACGACTTAACCTTTTTTATTGCCTATATCAATGAGGATAGAGACATCAGAGCCGTGACCTTTGATCAGGATGGCGAAACCGTCACAGGTATGTTTGCGCTGGCTTTTCAATGTAATGTCTTTGATACCCACTTAATCAGCTATTTTGAGTTTATCCGTCGTTATATGGAAGGCGACGATCAGCAACTAAAAGAAGTCAAAGAAGCCATACGCTACATCTATCCCATTCATAAGAAACGTGAAACCCCGCTGATGTCATTTAAGCGTTTGATATTGAACGTAGTACACTACTCTCATGAAAATATGGAATACCCTGAACGAACCTTTAGATTTTATCCAGTGACACTAGTTATTCTGCCTTTATTAGCGCTGCGTTATGTTGGCCGTGTGATCTCCATGCTGAGCAGCTACCGTCATCGTTTTAGCAAAGCTATCGAAGCGGAATGTCAGATTGACCCCAATGATCCTTATGATTTGAACAAACATCTACCAGAGGGCAACCTTGAACAGCGTAACCAGCCTATTTGGAAGACGGTGATTTACAGCCTAGGTATTATTATTGCTACTATTGCCATGATATTTGTGGGTGCCTTTATTATAGATATGATGGGCGCGGCGAGACCACATGGTGATTATCCGAGCATGGTCGATAAGCTTTGGCGCTTGTTTAGTTTGGGGTGGTTGTAAATACATTAGCAATCTATTGAGCATGGCTTTTTTATACCAGTTAGATAAGATTTGCATGGCTATGCCAAGCTATTTTGCGGTGGTTGAAATATTACCGCTGTTGTCTGCTATCTTTTTAACGGCTTCGGCTTTAAATTCGTCACTGTAGGTTCTCATTTTCTTGGTCATGGTAAACTCCTGTTATTACGCTTAGTTTACTTGCACGGTTTCTTCAGCATAGCTCAGGAGAGTTTTTTGAAGTTTTTAATATTATTTTCGTCGCTTTTATTATTTAGCTGTTCCAGCCAATCAAACGATAATCAGTTTCTATCTTTGAATGAAGAGTGCGAGTTGTCAGGAAGTGAAGATAGCAAGCAATGTAAAATAATCGCGATGGACGACTTGACTCAAAATGAGAAAGAACACCTAATGGGGTATATCTACTTTTTTGCTGATGAAACTCCTATGGAGGACTGCGAAAAAGCTAGATATTGGTTTGAAAAAGCAGCAGATCAAGAAAACGCACAGGCTATTAATCTTTTGGGCGTTGTACATTTTACAGGATGTGGTGTAGATAAAGACTATAAGAAAGCCGAAGAATATTTTCTTTTAGCTAATGACAAGGGCAGTTTAGAAGCAAAAGTCAATTTAGGCGAGCTTTACCGCGAAGGTGGGTTTGGAGTAGAGCAAAATTATGACAAAGCGCTTTATTGGTATCAATTGGGTATAGCTGATGAACCTGCTCGTGCTTATAATGGGCTATCTTTAGTTTATATTGATCAAGGAAAGTATGAACAAGCTTATGAGTACGTAGTTCAAGCAGCGGATCTAGAATATACTGAAGCTCAATATAACTTAGGATACTACTATGACAGTGGAACATTCGTTGAACAAGACAACGAAAAAGCAAAATACTGGTATGAAAAGGCAGCTGAGAAAGGCTGGGCTGCTGCAAAACGCAATTTAGCTCTCTTGTTTGAAGAAATGAAAGAACAGACTGATTAGAGCTGAATTTATAAATAATTTTTGGTAAAAATCTATGAAGTTGAAAAGCTTAGTCATAGAGAGCTTCTGGAGTATACTGAAGAATGAGTTGGTGTATAACCGAGACTATAAAACAAGACTCGTTTAGTCTACAGTGCGTAGCACTTGCATTCATTTTGCCTGCTACTCTAATTTTTGTGAATGGTATAATAGTAAAACTGGCTGGTTAATAGCAGATTGTTTTAGGGAAGTCTAAATAGAAAGGTTGGTTAAATAAGAGAAGTTATAGAATAAGAAAAAGGCTTCCAATTGCTTGGAAGCCTTTTAATGTATTGGTACCGGTGGTCGGACTTGAACCGACACGCTTTTAAAGGCAACGGATTTTGAATCCGTCATGTCTACCAATTCCATCACACCGGCGTGTTAGGTGATAAGGTTTATACTACTAAACATTATCGAATTGGGCTACAGGGTTATCTCTGTATAGGCTGCGTATTATAGCAGCCTATTTTTGAGCGTCAAGCTTTTTCTAAAGGTTAACCATAATTTATTATATTTTAAATAAAATTTGATTTTTAACCAACGTTGATGTTTAACCTACAAAGGCACGTTCAACGGCATAATCTGCCTGTACACCCATACGCGGCGAGACGGTCAGGCCAAAATCATCCAAAATGGCAGAAATATCCGCATTGAATGGCATACTACCGCAAATAAGCACACGATCATCCTCTTTATTCATCGGTGGCAGACCGATGTCTTCAAAGAACTTACCAGATCTCATCAGGTCGGTAATACGTCCCGTGTTTCTAAAATCTTCACGAGTAACTGTCGGATAGTAGATAAACTTTTCACGGAAGTCTTCACCAAAGATTTCATCGTTTGGCAACTCGTCTTCAAACATTTCACGATACGCTAGGTCTTTTACGTGACGCACACCGTGTACCAAAACAATTTTGTCAAACCGCTCATAGACTTCAGGGTCACGCGCCAAGGCTAAAAATGGTGCAAGTCCAGTACCCGTAGACAGCATATAAAGGTTTTTGCCAGGGAGTAGATCATCTAGTACCAAAGTACCCGTTGGCTTTTTACTCACCAATAGCTCATCACCCACTTTGATATGTTGCAGCCGTGAGGTGAGTGGACCGTCTTGCACTTTGATGGAGAAAAACTCCAGATGTTCTTCATAGTTCGGACTGGCAATCGAGTAAGCGCGTAATAGCGGCCTACCATCGACAACGATACCAATCATCGCAAACTCGCCATTGCGAAAGCGTAAGCCATCGTCGCGAGTGGTTTTGATGCTAAACAGTGAGTCATTCCAATGATGAACCTCTGTAACCGTTTCGGTGCGGAGTTTTGACATAAAGCCCTCGTTAGTAATTAGTAATCTGTATCGGTTAACTTAAATGAGTGTTGAATAAGCATTTTCAATGATAGGCATAAAATGTTTCAAGTTTTTATTAAACTAAAAGGTCTATATAGACGATGATCGCGCTATTTTAACATTATTATTCGGTTTTATAAGGTGCTCGTGCTGTTTATAAACACCCATTTTTAAGTCGTTGTTTTAGGAATGCGAGCTATTCTCAATAAATTTCTTGATCATAATATCAAACTTTAAAATAAAAATCCGCCTAGCAGTGATGGTGAGGCATGATAAAATGGAATATCGTTAGTGAGTAATTTTGTATCATTGGACAAGGTTGTTTAATAAGGTTGTTTAATAAAGCCAGCATAGCTGTAACAAAAATGGTTTGGAGAAATTTTATGTCTGATGGCGATATGACCTTAAATAGTCATCATCACGGCCCAGTTATTCATTATGCACCAGTTATCGGCTATCATCGGGCACCACTTTCCCAAAAATTTGGCGCACCAAGACAGCCGAATCTGGTTGCATTAACTAGCGTGATTGAGATGCTAGCGCCTTATGATACGCCAGCGGCCTTTGTTGGCCTTGGCGAGTTTAGCCATATTTGGATTAGTTGGCAATTTCATCATAACTATTTACATAAAGACAAGCAGGCTACTACCGCCAATAATAATTTTCGCCCGCAAGTTCGACCACCACGCTTAGGCGGTAATCAAAAGATAGGCGTGTTTGCCAGTCGTAGTATGTATCGACCGTCAGCGTTAGGACTGTCTGTGGTCAAGCTTGAACGTGTTGACGTTGTCGAAGGTCGGGTGTTACTTCTCATTAGCGGTGCTGATATGATAGATGGCACGCCAATTATCGATATCAAACCCTATGTGGCTTATAGTGACGCGTTACCTGAGGCACAAAGTGGCTTTGCGCCATCTGCGCCAAGGTTATTAACCGTCACTATCAATGAATCTGCGTATGAGCAGTTTTTGCAAATCGTAGATAACCAACATGCTCATAATATAAAATACGAACATGGTAAAAACCAAAAAAACAGTAAGAAAGATAAGCGCAGCGTAACAGCGGTCATTGATGAAATAAAAAAACAATTACTCCTGTCTGATTTAGATGT
The DNA here is from genome assembly GCF_014861375.1 of Psychrobacter sp. FME5. Classification (NCBI taxonomy): domain Bacteria; kingdom Pseudomonadati; phylum Pseudomonadota; class Gammaproteobacteria; order Moraxellales; family Moraxellaceae; genus Psychrobacter; species Psychrobacter sp. FME5. The sequence continues at coordinate 6,062 of NZ_RRYX01000010.1, forward strand.
TATTAAAGCATTAATCGCCCAAGATCCACGCCCTGCTTATCGTCGTACAGAGCTAAACGCAGCATTTGTTATGCGCTATAAGTCTGTTGATGTGAGCTTTCAGATGTTAGCATTAGATGAGTTGCAAATAACGGCGGTAGTAGAAATATAGTCAATCTACTATAAAAGTATTACCTATACACTCGGTTGCCTTGTACTACTTTTAAATTAAACCGACTATAAAAAACAGCACATGATTTTATAACCGATGAAACCATTTAAACCATAAAAGAAGAAAGATATGTCAGCTCAACAGTACTCGATAGTGATTGATTTGCGTTGGTGCCTAGACGAACTGTTGGCAGATAAAGTCATCGATCAACGTGGCTACAATCTGGTGATTACTAGTCGCCGTGATAAAGCGCAGAACCCGCTACTGACGATTAGTGAGTTTGGTTTGCCAAATGGCCATGCACTGCATAATAGCCCTGACAATAAATTGACGCTGACATGGCTCAATCAATAGCTAGCTGCCAAAGCAGGTATGACACTGGTGCGTATTGATCCGTTAAAAATAGATGTGCCTGCGGTGACGCAGCTGATGTCTTTTGAATACGCGCGCTCACAGCATATTCTGCCGATTGAAGTCACACTCGATGAAGTGATTATTGGCACCGATCAACCGTTTTATACCGATTGGCACGCCAACATTGAAAAACTTATCAAATCCAAAAGCTATCGTACGGTCTACCTCAACCCTGAACAGATTCAGCGCTACCGGCAAGAGTTTTATCAAGTCACGCAAGCAATTGCTGGCGCTAACTCTCTACACAAACGCGCGGCGGCTGACGTCACCAATGTGGAAGCACTATTGCAGCTAGGCGACAATACTAATCCTGATGCCAATGATCAGCATATTGTCAAAGTCGTTGATTGGCTGTTGCAATATGCCTTTGAACAGCGTGCTAGTGACATTCATCTAGAACCACGCCGTGAAACTGGCAAGGTGCGCTTTCGTATCGATGGCGTGCTGCATACCGTTTATGAGATGCCGCTGGCGATTATCGTCGCAGTTACAGCGCGGATTAAAATTTTAGGACGGCTCAATGTGGCAGAAAAACGTAAGCCGCAGGACGGACGCTTAAAAACGCGCACCCCAAAAGGATTGGAAACAGAGTTACGTCTCTCTACTATGCCGACCGCCTTTGGCGAAAAACTGGTGATGCGGGTTTTTGACCCTGAAGTACTGGTGCGCTCGTTTGCTCAGCTGGGCTTATCGGGTAAGCAGTTAGAAACATGGCATGAGCTGACGGCGCATCCAAATGGTATTATTCTGGTGACAGGTCCGACGGGTTCGGGTAAAACCACCACTTTGTATAGTACGCTCAAACAGCTCGCCACCGAGCAAGTCAACGTCTGTACCATTGAAGACCCGATTGAGATGATTGAGCCGGCCTTTAACCAAATGCAGGTCAATCCTGGCGTTGATTTGCACTTCGCTGATGGTATTCGCTCTTTGATGCGTCAAGACCCTGATATCATTATGGTGGGGGAGATTCGTGATGCTGAAACCGCGAATATGGCAGTGCAAGCGTCCTTAACGGGACATTTGGTACTCTCAACGCTGCATACTAATGATGCACCAAGCTCAATCACCCGTCTACATGATTTGGGCATTCAGCCGTTTTTGACGTCAGCGACGATATTGGGCGTGATGGCACAGCGGTTGTTACGGACATTATGCCCGCATTGCAAAAAAGCCGTCGATGTTACGGCAGATAGTGAAATTGCTATTCAGTGGCAGGAATTGGTTCAGCCTTGGCGTGCTGCCGCGCCAGCACAGATTTATACAGCGCAAGGTTGTGAGCACTGTCGCCATACTGGTTATCAGGGTCGCGTTGGACTATATGAAATCATGCCGTTATCCAATGAGCTAAAAAAACTGGTTGCCGCTGACACCAATTTAGATGTGCTGAAACAGCAAGCGTATCGTGAAGGCGTACAACCACTACGTTTATCGGGGGCGAAGCGTATTAGTGAAGGGCTGACGACCATAGAAGAGGTGATGCGAGTGGTGCCTCTTTATTAAAGCGCGCCGTTGCATTGATTTCAAATCGCCAAACTTGTTTTAACAAAGCATCGCTTATAGCTTGAGCCTTTAACGCTCCCAGCGTACATTTTGGCGCATGATTTTGGCTGGCGTGCCCGCAACCATACAGTTTGGTGTTGTAATGGGTTTATTGACAAATGCGCCTGCCGCGATGATACAACCACTAGCAATAGAGACGTTTTTAGAAATGGTCACATTGGCGGCAATCCAAATATGGTCGCCTAAAATAACGTCAGTATGGGCTTTATTTAATCGCACATTAGAGTCTGTGTCGTAAACCTTGTGAACGTCAGTGGCGCGTATTTCAATACCGCGTGATATCATGCAGGCCTTGCCAATAGTGACGCTTTTGTCACGGGCCAAAATATAGCAGTCAATGGCAGTGGTACGCGCGCCGATATGAATGTGTAAATGATTACCGACTATTAATAACTGACCTGAGAATTTGACCTGTTCTGCAATGGTGATTTGATTGTGATTGCCATTGATATCGATTTTTAACTTGTTGAATTTGCCGTGCTCAGCGATAGTAATTTGATTGTCATGGCCTTTACGAATAGTAATCGCCGAATTGCCAATGATATGTACGTCTTTGGCAATCTCGATGTGGTTATTGTGTCCTTTGTCTTGTAATAAAAACCGTTGCTTATATAGCAGTTTTGGCATCCAGTTTTTTATGATAGGGGGAAGGGTTATGGTTTTTTTGTTATTCATGGTAAAAGGCTTATGAAAAGTAAATAAATAGTTGATGAGAATCCTGATAGTGTATCGTTAAATATCACTTGAAAATAGCTTATACCAAACCCAAAAGTACGATTAGCTGTGTCAAACTCGTTTAGTCTACCGTGCGTAGTACTTGCACTCGTTTTCCTTGCTACTCTAGTTTTTGTGAATGGTATAGTTAAAATGCTTTAAAAACGCTACGATACTGCGGGTATGGTTTTTTTGCAGCCTCTGTCTGCGTAGGCACAGCAAGCAAGAAAAAACGGTATCTGCAGTAAGTGATGTAGCGATATTACTTCTCACTGACTATATTACTTTAGAGCAATAAATATAGTTACCCATTTAGAGTATGTCATCAATTAGCACATTTAATCATTTTAAGCCTCACAATCTAAATGATGACGCGACCTACATCTTTAATGCCAAATTTTTTTACTGAACTGATAAAGTTCTACTAACGAGATTATTTATGTTTACTGATAGCCACTGCCACCTTAACCGATTAGATTTAACCAAGTATGATGGTCAATTGTCTGGGGCGATTGCCGCGATGAAAGCAGCCAATGTCACTCGAGCGATGGCCATTATGTGTGATTTTGCTGAATATGATGAGATTGCCAATATTGTCAGTACTTATGGTGATGAGGCGCTCAATCTTGGCATGAGCGTCGGTATCCATCCTTGTGAAGATATCGATATATTGCAGTCAGCAACGGTTGAGCGTTTGGTAGAAACGGCCAATGCCGATCATGTATGGGCGATTGGGGAGACGGGGCTAGATTATTACTGGTCAACGGAGAATAAAAAAGAGCAGCAAGCCAGCCTTGCACGTCATATTCATGCCAGCCAACGTCTAAAAAAACCATTGGTGATACATATGCGTGACGCCAAAGAAGATACAATTGATATTCTAAAAGCGGAAGGTGCTGAGCACGGCATTATTCATTGCTTTACCGAAGACTGGGAAACCGCCAAACGCGCCTTAGACTTAGGGTTTTATATTTCCTTTTCAGGTATTGTCAGCTTTAAGAGTGCGCAAAACATCAAAGATGCGGCAAAAAACATGCCTAGAGAACGCATACTCATTGAGACTGATAGTCCTTATTTAGCGCCTGTTCCCAAGCGTGGTAGATCGAACGAGCCTGCGTATGTACCCTACGTGGCAAGTTGTATTGCCGAGATGTATGGTTGTAGTGCGGAGGAGGTAGGCTCGCTGACAGCAAAAAACTTTGAAAATTTACTGGCACAGTATCACTAAAATGGTTATGCTATGACCACTCAGTCATTTATTAGATAGCCTTAAAGTTTATGCGCTAAGCAATCGAAATACTACGCGTAACGATATGATTATCCATGACTATTTAGCAAATACAAGCATATTTTCTATTGTGGTTCTCGATCAGTCTTTGTACAGCCACCGACTTTTTGCCGAAGCATCGATATAAACGATGGTCATATGCTTCATCTTGTCAGATTTTAGGAGAGATTATGAGTCGTCAGCATCAGTTCAAGGCACGAGAAGAGAATATCTTAGCGATGGCAGAACAACTGCTACTTGAGTCAGGCGATGGTGATATCACTTTAGACAGTTTAGCCGATCAGCTTGATTTGGCTAAAGGCACGCTATACAAGCATTTCTCCAGTAAAGATGAGCTTTATCTGCGTATTATTATTCGTTACGAAGAGCAGCTGTTTGAGATCAATCGTATTGATGACTGTCCATCGGCAGGTGTGGCGCGTATGATTTTTCAGCAGCTGTTTAATCCGCAAAAAGCCATGCTACTTAACCAAATCGAAGAACGCTTGGCGGCATCAGTGACCGGTCTTAACCGCCTGTTTGGTGAGTTGTATGATATTCGCCGTCAGCGTATGAAGCGCTTGATTGTCATTATTAGTGCCTATTTAAAAGATGAGCGCAGTAGTTTGAGTACGCGCGATTATTTGTCTTCTATTTGGGCAATGGGTCAGGGCGGGGCGGGGCTATTAAACTCAAGCTTTTATCAGCGTTATCTGGGTCGCCGTGATACCTTACGTTATGCTTTTGTTCAGCAAATGCTCGAGTTGCCTAGCCACTATCCGGCTGATGATGAGGTGATGGATGAGGATATGCAAGAATTGGTAGAACAAATTGAGACCGAATCAGAAGAGCATCGTAATACCAATTATTAGTGTCTTTATTAGGCTGTTAGTCGTTGAAATAAGTTTTGGTAGGATAGCGTGTTGCCATATATTATATTGCAGCACGGTAAAGGATATTCGCTAGCAGCCTTTAAAAACTCACTGATTTTGTCAGCCAATTATAGCATCACTCTTCATACCACACCCTAATCATAGGCTTATAGGTGCAATATGCCGGTCACTGCCAAGACTCAGTCCAGATCAGCCGCCATTTGCCATTTAGACTTAAGTGTTTTAAATGTAAGCAGCCAAAGTCCATCATATGATCAAGCAGATACCGCGCCAGTATCTTATACGCATTGTCATTCACATTATCATTATTCCTCATTAAAAAATCCTCACGCTTCCTCTTCTAAGTTATCAATAAGTACTAACCGGCAAGCGGGCTTTACCCTTGTCGAAATAATGGTGGTGGTGGTTATTCTATCTATATTTGCTGGCATGATGAGCTTATCGGTTGGCGGTAGTGAATCACGCAAAAACCGTGCTTTTTATGAGCATTTAACGGATTCCCTTAGCTATGTGCGGCTTTTATCTGCCGAACGTATGCAACCGATGGGGTTAAGTTTGCAAGCGGATAAACAAGGTCAAGTTACCCCTGTTATCGTTACCCTGTCCAACCCCTATGTCGCTTATCAAACGGTTCCTGTTACGTCGGCTACTAGGGATAGTACCCCTAAAAATGCCATGGAATTATCTGCAGATTTAACCAATATGTCTGGTGCTGTTGGAGATAAACCACCCACGCCAAGTTGGGACGTTGAGCCAGAAGTGAGTTTGCCCGAACTGCCTACTGGCGTGAGTTTAAGCGTGCAAAGTCTAGATGCGGGTAATGTATCAAATACTGGGCAAGCCCGAGCTATGCAGCCTTGGTTTTCCGATCAAGCCATCCCGCAAGTGCTATGGTTTGGCACCGGTCAAGCAACACCTGTAACGATTGAAGTGCGTCATAACTCACGTTTGGTGGGCGAAGTTATTACCATTATGCCCGATGGCAGTATGTCGATAGGACAAGGGCAATAGCAGATGATTGATAGTTATAAAACCACACCTGTTTATACCAAGCAAAAGCGGCCCCTATCACAGCGTGAAGGTGGATTTACCTTGATTGAGGTAATGGTGGCGCTAGCGATTTTAGCCGTGGTTGCCGTGGCTGCTAGCCGAGCCAGTAGCGCCTATCTGAGCTCGGTTGAGATATTACGCACCCGCACGCTTGCCCATTTTGTCGCCCAAAACGCGGCGGCTGATTTACGGATTCAAGAAACCTGGCTGAAAGCGAATAAAACCCAAAAAATTACTGCCCAAGGTCGCGATTGGCAAATTATAATGACAGTTAGTGATGCCATAACGCCAGCATTAAAGGAAGTGAATATCGCTGTAGCACCTGTTATAGATGGGCAAGCGCGTAACGCAGTGACTGATATCGATGTAATGCTTAGTAATCCAAAGCAAGGTGTGGGTAGTTTAGATTTAAGTCGTTTGGGAAAAGGTGACTTAGATAAAAGTGACTTAGATAAAAATGATTTAGATAAAAATGATTTAGGTAAAAGCGAGCTTGGTCAAATAGGAGGAAATCCATGAAATCAAGTTATGGATTTACCTTACTTGAGCTGATGGTTGCCATGGCAATATTTGCGATGTTGGCAGTGGCGGGCTGGCAGGTGTTTGATGGCGTGAACCGCGCCCGTGAACGTGCGCAGTTTCATGCTGATAATGTGGCGGCATTGCAATATGCTTATTTGCAGCTGCAACAAGACATGGGGCAAATCATCCCTTATCAAGCACCTAATACTCAAAATACAAGTAGTTCTAATAGCAGTATAAATAACACTACAAATGCCAATGTCAATAATAGCACACCAGCAAATGAAGTAGAGCCTGAGCCTTTTATGCGCTTAGATAGCGAGCATGTCAGCTTTGTCCGCTTTGCTGATCCTGACCCACGCTATCAAAGTAGCGCTAGTGTGCAGCATATCGAATATGTTTTTATAGATGAGCGTTTGATTCGCCGTCAATATACTAGTATCGACAGCGGGCGTGATAGCGTCAGCTTAGATAGTGTATTGCTCGAAGGTGTGACCGCGGGGCGTTGGCAAGCTTATTTACCAGAACTGAGTAAAAAATTCCCTGACACGGATAGTACGAATAATGTCAACGGTACAAATAGAACAACAGGGCAAATGGCCAATAAAACCAACGCAACACCTGAGGTTGTACTGATACCCAAAGGTGTCGCTGTCAGTTTTACCTATCAAGATATGCCAATCGTGTGGCAATGGGCACTCGCCCCGCAGCCGCTACCGAATATCAGTCAAGATAATGTTAATAATGCAACTAATAATCCTAGTGGTAGCAATAGCAACAGTAATAATAATGGCACTAGCAATGGCAATGTAGAAAATAATAACTCAGGGAATACTATTGAAAATGTGCCATTTGGTCAATGACAGAGGCGATTTATGCCAATGATAGCTAACTCTCAGCGTGGGGTTGCGCTGCTGACTATTTTATTATTGGTGGTCAGTATTACGGTGGTCGCAGGGGCGATGCTTGCCAGTCAAAAGATTGCGATTAGGCGCAGCAGTTTATTGTTTGACCAAAATCAGTTATTACAAGATATCAATACTGGACAGCAATTAGCGCTGACAATTATCCGCGCTGACGATGAGCTAAATGACACCGATAGCATGCAAGATATTTGGGCGCAGCCATTACCGCCTTATACATTGGACAGGCATAGTATTGGCATCGAAGTGCGCGATGAAGCCGGTCGTTTTAATATCAATAATTTATATCATCATGGCGCAGTGGATACTGCCGCTTTGGCCGTTTTTCAGCAATTGTTAACACAGTTGAATGTAGAGCCTGACATTGCAATTGCCATTCTTGATTATCAAGATACCGACAGCGAAGTTTATCAAGACGGTGGCGATGAAAGTGTGGTTTATAATCAGCAGTCCAGTGGCTCTGTTGATAAAAATTTGGCCAATCAAGCTTTTGTCAGTGTCGATCAGTTAGAAGAGGTTAAGGGCGTCAATGCTGAAGTGTTAGCATTGCTACGACCTTATATCACCGTCGTACCCTATTATTTGCCTATTAATATTAATACGGCAAGTCCGGTGTTGCTTGCGGCGTTGATAGATGGTGCGACCAGTAAGCAGATGCAGGCGGTTATTGATCTACGAGAAAAACAAGCATTTACGTCCGTTGATGATGTGTGGCAATTGCCGATTTTAAGTGGCTTAAATGAAGAGCAAAGAAAGGCCATAACGCCATTATTAGCCGTTGATAGCCAAGCTTTTATGGCGCTTATCACTGCTAGCGATAATGCAACTGTCGGTCAGGCAAGACAGCGTTTTGCAACTATCGTCATTAGCAAAATGGCGACCGATGATGAGAGAGAAAGTAGTAACAACAATAATGGTCGAAATGATAATAATAGCGCGAATAATGCTACCAATGACGACAAAAATAAAACGCCCAAGGATATCAAAGTCGTAACACAGCGACTTTGGGCATTTCGACCTGTCTTCTAACGAATATACAGTCCTTAATCTTTTAAGCGGGTCTCTTCACTAGATTTCCAGTTATAAGCCCCATAAAACAGCATCTGTGCTTGGCGCGTACAGTTGTGTAGCATCAGCTGCTTATTTTCTTCAATCTCGTTTAAATCAATTTCATCATCGTGGTCTTCGGTATAAGTCAGCTCCAACCAATCTATAATCCAAGAAAAGAACATATTAACCCCAGCCTCAGCCAATAGGCGGCGGTCATAGTCATTGATATGAGTAAAGGCAGGCTGTAGTGCTAGGTCATCAGCTAAGCTTTGCGCATGTTTCTTAGTGAGCTCATTGATGGCTTTACGCACGGACTCTGAGCCGCCATAGCGCTCACTGACTAAAAATTGCCAGTAATAGGGCTGATCGCTGACCATATATAAAAACAGCTGGATACTCTTAGCGATTTGACGATCGAAGCTGCGCTTACGACCAATATGTAGACTATCACTTAATATGGCCAGCGTACCGCCCAGCTCCTCAACCACCAATGCTCGTCCAAGCGATTCCATATCATCAAAATGCCGATAAAACGCCGTTGGCACTACACCAACCTCACGCGTTACCTGTCTAAGGCTGATTGAGCTAAAAGATTGCCCGGTCATACACAGATCCAGCACTGCATTAAAAAAGGCATGTCGAGTTTGAAGTTTCTTTTGTTCGCGACTACTCATAATATTTCAAAATTACCTGATAGATGTTTATCATACTCATTTCATTGCAAAAATACGAATGAAATATAGGGTTATCGTTGATGGCTCGGTTTTTAGGTTCGGTTTTTAAGCTTAGTTTTTAGACGATGGTGCCCCAGTGTCCTTGGAGCTCTTGGGCTAACCGATACGCTTCATGGTCGTTCATACCAGTGATAAAGTCTAAGACATTGAGCATATTGTGATAGGTATTGTCTGATAACACACGACGATGCTCCTCAAAATATGGCTGTAGCAATCTTAGTAGCCGCTGTTGCTCAAAGGACAACGGTGTGTTTTTCTCATTAGTCCAAGCCAACGGCATAAAAGCATCGAGCAAGCTCTGCAGACATTGATTGGCCATCAGCTCCATGCGTACTTTACTTGGGTGATTAAATATTTTTTCACGTGCCAACTGCTTAGCTTGGGAGATACCGCTCTGAACGCTCGCATCACAATGGGTAAACAGGCTGCCGTTTAATGTTCCCGCGAGCATAGCATCACTGTTAGTAACAAAAGCATCGGTCACGGCATTGATCAAGCGCATCATGGCTCGTGCCCGTAGAGATGCCAAATGCTGTCTAACTGACATGTTTTTAGGCAAGCTGATACTACTCGGACGCTCGCCAATCAGCTCATAAAAGATTGCCGCGACCTCAGTATAGGTTAGCATATTGAGGTTGATACCATCCTCTAAATCTATCAGCGCATAGCAAATATCATCGGCGGCTTCTAATAAGTAGGCGAGGGGATGACGGGCAAAACCATCGTGTTGTTCTGAGCGCGGCAGACTTAAACACGCTGCCAGTTCTTCTAACTGCGCGGCTTCACTATAAAAACAGCCAAACTTTTGCACGTTGGTAAGACGTTCGCCTTGATAAATGTCGTTGCGATGACTAGCAAGCCAAGGATATTTCATAAACGCGCCCAACGTTGCACAAGTCAAGCGCATGCCGCCTGCGTCAGGGTGATGCTCATTGCGGGTCAATATGCGGAATCCTTGCGCATTGCCCTCATACGCTAGTAAATCCAGCTGCTCGTTACTGCTCAGATTTTGCAACACTGGCTGTCGGTCAGGGTGCATAAACCAGTCGCGAATAGCATACTCTCCAGCATGACCAAAAGGTGGGTTGCCAATATCGTGGGCGAGGCAAGCCGCTTGAACAATCACACCGACATCAGCTGGCGTGACTCCATTAGGTAAACCAGCAGCTAATTTATCATGGAGCTTCTCTGCTGCCATGACACCCAAAGAACGTCCAATACAAGATACCTCAAGCGAATGCGTTAAGCGCGTATGAATACCCAATTGATTGGTTAATGGATGAACTTGGGTCTTTTGATTGAGCTGCCGAAAGGAGTGCGAAAATACCAGTCTGTCATAATCCTTATGAAAGGAGGAGCGCGCGCTGTCTTGAGCGGGGGCTTTTTTATTACTGCCCAGACGTTGTGCATTAAATAGTCGCGCCCAATGCTTAGCAGGACTGCTTGGTTGATCAAATTGAGTACTCATAAATCATAGCTCACTATTGATTATTATTATTTTAAACGATTTTAGGGGCTGTCCTTATCATACTAAAATTACGTGCATAAAAAAGCCAGCACAAAGGCTGACTTTTGATTGTTCTATACTAAAACTGTGCAAACAGGCTATTTAATATTTAACGCTAAAAGTTGAAGTTTTAACCTTAAACGTTAAAACGGAAATGCATCACATCGCCATCTTGTACGATATAGGTTTTACCTTCTAGGCGTGATTTACCAGCAGCAGCTGCGCCTTTTTCACCGTTGTATTCGATAAAGTCGTCATAAGCGATGACTTCAGCACGAATAAATCCGCGCTCAAAATCGGTGTGAATCACGCCGGCGGCTTGAGGGGCGGTAGCACCAATAGCGACAGTCCAAGCGCGAACTTCTTTTACGCCTGCGGTAAAGTAAGTCTGCATGTCTAGCAAATCATAACCACCACGAATGACCTGATCCAAACCGGCTTCTTCCATGTCCATTTCGGCCAAGAAGTCTTTTTTGTCATCTTCATCAAGCTGGGCAATTTCCGCTTCTATTTGGTTGCATAAAGCGATGACGATAGAGTCTTCGCCAGTGGCATAGCTACGTACGGCATCTAGGTATGGGTTATTCTCAAAGCCATCCTCAGAGACGTTGGCGATATACATGGTTGGCTTTAGAGTAATAAGACCATAACTTCTGATCATTTTTTGCTCGTCTTTGTCTAAGTTAGCACCGCGAGCCGCTTTACCTTCTGCTAATAACGGCTCGATTCTTTTGAAGATATCAAGCATGGCGTTAGCGTCCTTATCGCCGCCTTTGGCCTTTTTGGTTAGGTTAAGAATAGCACGCTCAACCGCTTCTAAATCTGCCAATGCCAATTCGGTGTTGATAGTCTCTATGTCATCAATTGGGCTGACGCGACCATCAACGTGTACCACGTTGTCATCATCAAAACAGCGTACCACGTGGGCAATCGCATCGGTCTCACGGATATTGGCTAAGAACTGGTTACCCATGCCTTCGCCTTTTGAGGCGCCAGCGACCAAACCGGCGATATCAACGAACTCCATCGTGGTTGGTAATACGCGCTCAGGCTTAACGATTTCAGCTAGCGCTTTTAGGCGTAAATCTGGTACAGGAACGATGCCTGTATTGGGATCTTTGGTACAAAATGGAAAGTTTTCAGCGGCGATACCCGCTTTGGTCAAGGCGTTGAACAGGGTGGATTTACCCACGTTTGGTAGACCGACGATGCCGCAATTAAAACCCATAACATGCTCTCAATATATTGATAAAATCAGTTGGTATAAGACTTAGCAAAATAGTAAATCAAAATTGGGCGTATTGTAGCAAATTTAACCCAATATGGGTGAGGTTGTTATGCTATGTGATTGGATTTTCATGCCTCATGATCGCTTACGTTTCGCACTTTCATTATTATGCTAAGCTACGTCTTATTTATCTAACTTTATAATAAATGGCGCACCAAAAAATATCAAAATCAAAGGCAGTATCTGACAATGACCACCACAATTTTTGCGACACATCATTATAATTATCCACAAAACTTCATCGAAATGAAGCCCAAACTTAAGCAGCTTGAACAGGCGATTAAAAAGCTTGAAGCCAATTTGATGAATGCTGATGCTAAGGTGCTAGATCAGCGTCTTGCCAGTCATTTGGGTTTGCAAGTCGATTACGCCAGTGAGCTTAATCCCAACCAACTCTTGGCCGCGACGACAATCGACGGTAAGGTATTGGTCATCGCTGGTGCAGGCTCTGGCAAAACCAAAACTCTGACCTATAGAACCAGCTACCTGATAGAAAATGGCGTGTCGCCAAAAGAGATTTTGCTATTAACCTTTACCCGTAAAGCCGCCAATGAGATTAAAGGTCGGGCTAAAACCTTGCTGGCAAGTTCTTTTTCTACCGACAATCTAAGTAACAGCAAAGCGCTAAACGATATCACTAGCGGTACTTTTCATTCTTTTTGCAATATGCTACTGCGCCAATACTCAGGATTGTTGGGCATCAATCCGCGCTTTACTATCTTAGATACGGGCGATAGTGAAGATGCCATCGATTTGATTAATAAAGAAAAAAAGTATCCGACTAAGATAACCAATCAAGCATTTCCGCGTAAAAAAACCTTGCAGAATATCTTTTCAACGTCTAGAAATCGGCGCATTCATATCCGCGAGTTAATCGAAAGTAGCTACCCTGATATCGCTGTGCACATTCCCATTATTGAGCAATTGGCGGTCGATTTTCATGAATATAAACGCGCCAATCATTTATACGATTTTGATGACATTATCAGCCAAGTAGTACGCCATTTAAAGCATAATGATACTTTTCGGCAGCTATTACAAAAGCAATATCGTTACATCATGGTCGATGAATATCAAGACACCAATATCCCGCAAAAAGAGCTAATCGACCTTATATGTGCACCTGCGTCGGTGTCGCTAATGGTCGTCGGTGATGACAACCAAAGTATTTATGCCTTTCGCGGTGCCAATTATGAGAATATCTTATTATTTGGCGAGAGCTATCCTGAAGCAAAGCTCATTAAGCTTGAGCAAAATTATCGCAGTACGCCTGCTGTTTTAGACTATATCAATGCCTTGTCCGCTCAAATCACCTTGGGCTATCAAAAGCAGTTGTACTCTGCGGTATCCGTAGACGGATTAAAGCCGGTATTTCGTCGTTTAAGCGATGAAACTAAAGAAGCGCGATATATCGCTGATAAAATTATAGAATTGAAAGACGACTACGATTACCAAGATTTTGCGGTATTGTGCCGAACGTCTTTTCAATCGAATTATGTACAGCTAGAGTTTATGGAGCGCAATATTCCATTTATCGTGGTAGGCGGCATTCGCTTTATCGAAAGACGGCATATCAAAGATGTCTTAGCCTTTGTCAAAATACTTTATAACCCCAATGATACCATTGCCTGGCATCGTATCTTAACCTTGTTTAAAGGCGTAGGAGCAGTGACGGCTACGCGATTGACTCAAGCGATTAATGTCGACAATAATTCCTTTGAGCCTTTATTAATGCCGTCATTCGCTAAAAAAAGTCCACAGCTTAAATCACTACATACGACTTTGACCAAAGCCAGTCAGGCAGAATCGGTCGGAAAAGTTATTGCGTTAATTTTAGAGTTTTATATTCCTATTTTAAAAACGATTGAAGAGAACTGGCGCGAGCGCAGCGAGGATTTTCGTGTCCTAAAAAACTTAGCCGCAGAGCATGATAGCCTTGATAGTTTTTTAGAAAATCTTGCTCTTGATCCGCCTAATGATTCGGTTGCTACCGTAGGCAAGGCTAAACAAGGTGAAGAAGAAACTGATAAAGTTACTATCTCTACTATTCATAGTGCCAAAGGGCTTGAATGGCCGGTGGTGTTTGTCAATTCATTGGTCGATGGTATGACCCCGCATTACCGCTCGCTGAGTGATTTTGAAGAATTGGAAGAAGAACGTAAGCTGTTTTATGTGGCTTGTAGTCGCGCAAAGAGTAGATTGTTTTTAACAGCGCCAGAGTATTTCTCAAGTTATTCAGGTTATTTCGACAAAGTCTCACGGTTTATTGCAGAGTTACCCGCTGATAAGGTAGTGGTCGAGACCAGCAACCAGACTATAGATGAAAATGATGATCCAGTGTGGTGGTGATTATTTATGGTTAATAATCCTAAATAATCACTACCACAACTAGCTCTATGAAGGTTTTAACTTAAAACTCTTTATCTAAGCATCAGCTTCTATATTAACCATTGGTTCTTCAACGGTATTGACCACTCTAGATTCGACGTATGAGCTGCGGTAAGACTGGTCGGTAGTGACGGGATAAATCTGTAAACGTTCCAGCTCTACCAATAAATCTTGAATGACTTCCTGTTTATGGGTGACAAAAGTAGAGGCAAAACAACGCCAGAATTTCCAGCCAGCACGCTCAAGGATACGCTGGCGTTGCATATCGCTTTCCCATTTATCAGGTCCATGATATTTATCACCATCACATTCGATAGCTAAGCTATTGTCCTCTTCACCTTCTACAACCATATCAATTCGGTAGGCACCTGCTTTAACTTGCGGAATAACTCGATAGCCTCTTTCAATGAGAATATCAAAAACCTCTTTTTCAAAAGGAGATTCACACTTATCACGCAAATCAGCGACTTGCTCTTCATCTTGCATAAACGGCGCTTGAAAGTGTTTGATGAGTTCTGCTCGATAATGGTCAGCTTGGCTAAGCTCGTCCAGCTCAATACTTCGTACCAAGTACATTCTATCGCGCGCTCTTGATGCGGCAACATTCATGCGCTGGGCGAAGGTGTCTCTCGTTTGCGCATGGGCAGCTCCTGGCGCAACGACCAATGACAAAAACATGATGTCGCGCTCTTTACCCTGAAAGGTTCTAGCATCACCGCAGGCAATATTAAAAGCAGTCATGACAGTTTCATCCAATTCTTTATTGAGCAACTCCATAATACTATGCGCCTGCTTATTGCCTAGTAACGAGACGACACCGATGGTTTTACCTTTATAAGCGGGGTCAGAAGCGATAATTTTTATTTCATCGACAATAAATCTGACTTCTGAAGGATTGATATCAGAGCCATTAAGCCGATAGCCATCCGTAACATAGACGTCAATCAATGGTGGATCTAAGCGCTCTGAAGGTTTTGCTTTACGTAAGGGTATTAACTCATGATTATAAAATTCACGTTTTGAGAACTCAATAATAGGCGCAACACTACGAAAGTGTTCTTTTAACATAACGGTGCTATCAGCAAAAACGACTTTAAATAAATCATATATTGAACGATCAGGTGACATTTGTGAACGATATACAGGCACTTGATTGCTCAAATACTGTGCCATCAGATTACGAATTTTTTCGATATCGAGACCAACGCCTTCTGGCGACACTTGCTTATCGTCACCAACGATTAAAACCTTTTTGGCTCTCATGATGGCTGGCAACGCTGTCAAATCAGATTGAGACGCTTCATCGATGATAACTAAGTCAAAGCTCCCGAACTCTGCTGGCAAGGACTCAGAAATACGATAATGCGGCATAATCCAACAGGGGATGGCAGCACTTGCGCCAGCAGAGGCTTCACGCGCTTCTCGGCGATAATAGTGGGCGCCTTTGCCTGTGCCTTTACCAATACGCATAATGGCGGAGCGGTATTTTTCTAAAGAAGCTCTAACGTTTGGCGTTGCATTTTCTGCGACTTTTAGCCACGCTCTTTTGGTGATAGCTCGTTGATAGAGTCTAGCTAAATCTGACTCTAAGCGGCTACGAGTTTTGGTTAGATCAACCAACTCTCTGCGCCCATCTGTGCTGTCTATAAAGCTCTTTAATCTATTAAGACGCCAAATTTGCTGCCAATTATCAGGCAATAAATTATCAGATAACAATGTATCGGGTAACAATTTATCTTCAGATTCAACACAAGGCTGACAACGCAATTGTTCCGCCCAGAGCGGTGCACCATTATTTTCAATAATCTCTGTGATGGCAGCGATAATCTCTAAATCTGTTGAAAGGTTATTTACTCTTTGTAGCTCATTTAGCAGATTTTCCCACGTTGTCTGTAATGCAGCATCAGACAACATCAGACTGCCGACTTGTTGCTTTAAAAAAATAACAAGTTTTTCACTAATGGCACCATTACAGTCTGCAAGCTCGTTAAGTAATGACTCTTTTAGCGTCAGGCTCTCTGCCAGACTATGTTTCTTTAACTGTTGCTCAAGAGTGTTTTTAATTTCAGCTAAAATATCTTTATTGTAATGCACGTTAGATAGAATATCCCAGTCTAAAAATATAGCGTTTAGAGCTTGTTTGATATTGTGCTGTAGGTTTCTGCTATTAATAATGTCTTCATATAAATAAACGGCTGAATTTAAATTAGATAAGCTATCAGGCACGACTTCAAATACAGGCAAAGACAGTTCGTTCGATAATGCATTCCAACGCACGATCAGCGCTTGTGACTTTTTCCTAAACGCTATAAAGCTCGATATATATTGCCAATCCTCTACGCTTGCGGGTGGTGTTGAGACTATCATAATAGCTTCAAGATTTTTCTTTTCGACCGACTTACCAAAAATCCCCGCGAGACCAAATGGTTTTTTGCCTTCAGATAGGTTTTTGACCGCACTAACAAGTTCTGGGTTTTTATCCAAGTCATCAGCCATTGTGATGGGTTTGGTTAAATAAGCCGTTCTTTCATTAAATAGAGATTTAATCTCATCGTTAAGGATGTTTAGATGTTGAATAATATCTTGCTTCGTCTGGTCATCTAAATGCTGCTGAATATTAGTTGTCCATTCCTGTCCAACCGCTTCCGTTTTTTGCAGAAGATCAATCAGATGGGAGGTGTTAGCAGCAGCTTCGTGAGCAATGCTTATAGTGTTAGCACTGTCGTCTACTAAACTTGGAGTCTCGCCTTGCTGCTCAGCTTTTTTTAATTCATTGGTATAAATCAAATCTTGGTGCAGTTGCTTTATCGTATTAATAGGCGGTATGTCGGCAACAGCAGGGATTTTTTTATCAAGATAATCCAAGTCAATGCCGAGCGTTATTCTTGCTCGTTTTAGCTCAGTAATATCGGCAGGAGTAAATCGAGGCGTAAAAGTATTTTCTATGCCTAATGTATCGGGGAAGCTTTCGATCAGTTGCCTGTTTTGAGCAACCTCAATTGCTGCGTCTATTGGTTTAATCGTTTCGCTATCCAGTACGATATCATCAAGATTTAACCGTGCCCAAGCGGTAATATTATTATCAGTGCTGGCCAACTGGGCATGAACGGTATCAACTTGATTATCTAGCATGACGATTTCTTTTTTGTAGACCTCGCGATTGATACTAGAAACTTCACTCGATATTTTCTTAATGGTATATTCGAACTGCTTTAACCCTTCATTTTCACTAGTCAATAGACTAACCGCTAGTGGTCGAATAGATTCAGGCAGTTGCTCTTGCAAGACTTTTAGAGCGGGGTCTTTCATTGAGGTGACCAAAACTCGCTTGCCCAGTGCTAAGTAATGACAAATAACATTGGCAATGGTATGCGTCTTGCCTGTACCAGGAGGGCCTTGAACGACCACACCATCGTGGACATCCAGTTGTTGTATGATTTGCACCTGCTCATTATTGAATGCTTTGGGGAAATACAACTCTGCTGGCGTGCCTACATAGTTATCACTGCCATCCACCATGGATAGACCACGATAAGCAGGTAGTATTATTTCTCTATTTTCTGTAGCAGGTTCTGTCAAGATGGCTGTTAGAGCGCTTGGTAAGTCAATACTATCAATGTTTTCGAGTGTGACCGCGAACTTAGCCAAGTCTTGCAAAAATATATTGTTACTTCTAGGGCGCGCCATAATCACCCATGTATCAGTGACGATAAGGTTATTCTGAGCCTTAGGTATTTTTCGCGCATCAGTACTTGTGTGCTCTGGCCAATATACGCCAGAAGAGTCAAGCAAGGTCACCGCTGATTTTAAGATAGGCTCATAGCTATTGGGCAAAAAAGGATTTAATACAACATCTTCTGACTCATAAAACTGTTTACAGTCTTTTAATAGTTTGGCCAACCCTTGATTCTCCTCCATAGAAAAAGGTTTGGTTTCAAATGTGGGAGGCGTTAGGCTAGGCTTTATGAGTAAAGCCATTGTTTTTTGATCTAATGCTATCTCGATAGTCTGGGTTAATAATGGATACTTTATTTGCTCGCTGTTTTGTTCATTATCAGTATTTTTTCGTACAGCAATACCAACACCCCAAACCAGCTCCAGTGATTCGTCAGCCAAATTGCCTTGCAGCATTTGATTGAGCTTAAATAGCTTTGCATATAAAGCAATATTTTGGCGTACAAGTTTTTCTTCTATCAGCCAAGGTTTCCAGATATTGTCGATATAACTTTTAAATTCATTTTGCAGCATGTCTCTATCAGAAAAATCTTTTAGGTAAATTTCTGTGGTTAATGAGTCATCTTCTAAAGCTAATTGCTCATCCTGATGGTCATCTTTAACCTCAAATGGGGTAAATGCTTCCTCATAATCTCTAATGCCATTATCTGCTAATTGGTGTGCCCTGATTTTTGCTTTCAATAAAGGTTGGTCGCTGAACTTTGTTGGAATATCCAACCAGCTTGCTAATAGCGCGCTGCTAGGTTGTGGGGCAGAGTTTTCACGTAAGCGCTCTAAACGAAGCCAAACATCCTCGGAGGTGTCGTCTGTGACATTGAGACTAATACCTGGCAAACCTATCACTTGCTCCTCAGTACAATTGAAATCGTTGTGTTTAACGAAGTCTTGAGTAGGAGTCTTTTTCATCAAAGCGCACTGCTTAATGAATTCAATCTGAGAGGCCAGTCTTTTTACGTAAATACTCATCTATTAACTCTTCCAAATCATCAAAAAATTAGCCCTGAAATCACTGACACTTCTTAGGTGTTATTTATAAGGTATTACTTATAAGCTGCTTAAATCATAAAGCACTTAGATTACTACTCATCCATAAACTAAAAACAAAGACCAAACTATAGCACAGAAATTAATAGTAATAAGTCGTATCTAGGCTTTTTAAAAATGAGCGCTGATTATCGCTATTCTTAGTATTAATGATTGATGAGTTATTAAATATAGGACTATATTTCAGCTAATTTATCTCACTATTCCTATCAAAAATACCTCTTAGAAAAACACATAACTAAAAGTGTTTAATGACAAAAATAATTATGAGATAAGGGTTTAATGTTTGGCTCAATGCGTTACTATTACCACCTTAGTCGTTATATCCATTTTATTAGACACTCTGTATTAAGACCTTAAAAAAGGACATGTTATGCGCTATGAAGTTATCGTTATCGGTGCAGGGATGGTTGGCACATCAGTTGCTTGGCATCTACAAAAAAACAATGCTCAAGTTTTACTTTTAGATAAGAAACTACCGGGTTCGGAGACTTCATACGGCAACGCGGGTTTGATTCAACGCGAAGCGATACATACGCATCCATTTCCGCGCCAGCTGACTGAAATGATACGGGTATTGCCGAACCAAGGTACCGATATTCGTTATCGAATTCCAGCGATCCTGCGTTATCATCAGGCGCTTTTGCAGTATTGGAAATACTCTACGCCCGCGTCAGTTAAGAAAATAGAAGCCGAATGGCAAACACTGATTGAGCATTGTACCAGCGAGCACCAAACCATGATTACCGCTTCTGGTGCTGACGAGCTGATTACTCGTGATGGTTGGTTGCAGCTACATCGCTCTGAAGAGACGCTTAAAGAAGCAATCGAATTGGCTATCGACGCTCGCAATCAGGGTGTCGAGCATAACGTACTGACGGTGGATGAGTTAAAAGCAATGGAGCCCAGCGCCAATTTTGATGGTTTCGTTGGGGCAATCCACTGGCTTAACTCTTGGCAAGTCTCCAACCCAAGCTCGCTAGTAAAAGCCTATGCGAAAAACTTCCAAGAGATGGAAGGTACTATCAAAGAAAGCAGTGTAAAAGAAATTGTCCAAGAAGAGGGCGGTTGGAAAGTTATTACTGATAACGAAACCTACTATAGTGATAAATTGGTCATCGCAGCTGGGCCTTGGTCCAATGATTTGATCAAACCACTGGGTTATAATCTACCATTGTTCCCGATGCGCGGTTATCATCAGCACTTTAAAGTGACTGAAAAAAATACCATCAATCACAGCATGTTTGATATGGATAAAGGCTTTGTCATGGGGCCGATGCAGCAAGGTATTCGTATTACGACGGGTGCTGAGATGACCACGATGAATGCGCCAAAGAACTTTGGACAATTAAAAACCGTTTTAAAACTTGCTCGCAAAATATTGCCCCTAGAAGATGCAGTTGAGAGTGAGCCGTGGGCAGGATCACGTCCTTGTATGCCTGATATGAAGCCAGTTATTGGTCCTGCACCTAAGCATGAGAACCTATGGTTTGCTTTTGGTCACAGTCATCAGGGCTTCACTTTGGGACCTATGACGGGCCGTGTCGTTGAAGAGATGATTCATGAGAAACCAGTATTGGTCGATATTAAACCATTTAGTGCTGAGCGCTTTTCTCGCTAAGTAGCCGTGAAAACGACCTGTTTGAATGTTTGTATATTCGAGTACTTTAATAAATTAAGGATAATAATCCATGAAAAAACTACACAGCAGTCAACGTATGAGTAAGATCGTTGTGCATAACCAGACCGTTTATTTATCTGGTCAAGTAGGCAACGCGGAGGACGATATCAAAGCCCAAACATTGACTTGTCTAGAGAAGATCGAAAGTCTACTGCAAGAAGTCGGTAGTGATAAGTCAAAACTACTCATGGCGACAGTATGGGTAAAGAGTATGTCAGATTTTGCGGCGATGAACGAAGTGTGGGACAAGTGGTTCGAAGGCGTTCAACCACCAGCTCGCGCTTGTGGTGAATCGGCGCTGGCTCGTCCTGAATTGTTGGTTGAGATTACGGCTATCGCAGCTGAGTAATTGCGCATTGTGATATTGGCATAGAATAAGAAAAGGACATGATAGAGATATCATGTCCTTTTTATTTATCAGTTCGCTCAAATTAAGAATCTATTCTCAACCTTAGTAATATGGGAGGCATCTCTTTTAGCAGATTTATTGATACATGATAATTTGCTATTAATGATTGCAATATGTGGGTTTCCATCACCAAAGTCAAAGTAAATAATAAGGTCGAAAAATAGATCAATAAAACAATCTAATTAATTTTATTGCACATATGTCCGACAATATTATACATTGTGTAGTTCTACTGTTATTATATACCAGCAACAAATTTGATGGTTTACTTTACATAAAGATGTATTCGAGGAGTGTGGTGTGGGAATAATAGGAATTGCTTTATTCTTTATTGCTTTAATCATTTGTCTTATTTACGGTATTAAGCTAATTATTATTGCGTTTCAAGAGTCGACCGCTTGGGGGCTCATGTATTTATTTGTACCTTTTGCTAATTTGTATTTTGTGTTTACCCGATGGGAAAAGACCAAGTCACCATTTTTAAAAACATTAATCGCAATTCCGTTTTTTATTATAGGTGCTATGCTCATGCCAATGCAGTCAGCCGTCGGATATTAGTTGATTCATTAATTGTTAAAAACTAGAGTGGGCGCTACTTGGGACTGATTAGCGTCCATTGATTTGTAGTTAGGAAATTAGTGTTGTATTAATATTCATGGCTATAGTTGCACCATAATTTAGCTGCATTAACCATCAACTATTCTTTCATGTTTTGACCCAAGCGCATGGCAGCGGCAATATTGGCAGCAGTCGTTTCTATATTGTCATAAGCATGACTTAGAACCTGATCGATGCTATCTATCTTTTGGATGCTAGGCACGACGACATCGAACTGGGAAGTCTGAGTAGGTGTTAGACCGTCAACGCTGCCACAAATAGCAATGACTGGCGTATGACTGGCTTTAGCAAGTTCACTGATACCACCTGCAACTTTACCCATCGCGGTTTGAGCATCAAGCTTGCCTTCGCCGGTGATGACCAAGTCCGCGTTGGCAATGTACTGCGCTAAGTTAGTCATTTCGGCAATCGTATTAAAACCTGATTTTAGCTCAGCTTGGCAAAAAGTCATTAACGCATAGCCAAGACCACCTGCAGCACCAGCTACTTGTTGATTGTCCTGATAGCCCTGTTGCTTACATACATTAGCAAAGTGATTTAATGAGGCATCTAATTGCTCGACTTGTTTAGCATCAGCGCCTTTTTGCGGGCCAAATATCAAACTGGCACCTAACAGACCACATAATGGGTTGGTCACATCACACGCCACCTCAAACACCGTATCAAGCACACTTGCATGGAATTTTTGGTCATCTATTCGCTGTAGTTTGATAAGCTCACCGCCACCTTGAGCCAGTGGCTTATCATAAATATCAAAAAACTGCATACCCAATGCCGCTAGCATGCCAAGCCCCGCATCATTGGTGGAACTACCGCCCAACCCGATAATGATACGTGTAGAGCCTTCGTCTAAAGCATCTGCAATCAGTTCACCGACACCATAGCTACTCGTGATGATAGGATTGCGTTCTGCCACATTTAGTAAATGTAAGCCACAGGCCTGAGCGATTTCGATCACTGCTGTGGCATCGGATAATAGTAAATACTTTGCGGTAATGGGTCGCATCAAGGGGTCATGGACGCGCACCTCTTTCCAGCGTCCACCCAATACATAAGACAAAACGGCAGAGGTGCCTTCGCCGCCATCAGCCATAGGCAATAGAGTATAGTTAGCATTTGGAAACACTTGTCTAAATCCAGATTGGATAGCGTGACAAACGTCTAATGCCTCTAAGCTTTCTTTAAACGAGTCGGGAGCGATTAAGATTTTCATTTTATACTCTACAAACCTGCAGGTTGGGGTGGTTCAATTAGCTTAATCTTATCATCATAAATTGGTTAATCTGCTAACATAGACGCCTATTTTTTTATAACGATTAGGATTATTCATTGAACACCTAGATTAACACACCAAGTGCAACGCTAAGTAATAGAATAGAACATCTGGTTTGGCGTTTTAAACCCCAAACGCTTTCTTGGTCTGTTGTTTAACCTGTCTTCAATGTTTTGAACCTCATCATCAGATACTTGTCTAAAGTCACATCCTTTAGGCAAGTACTCTCTAATCAAGCCATTGGTATTTTCGTTTGTTCCTCGTTGCCATGAGGCATAAGCATCAGCAAAGTAGAACCCACTATAGAGTCTTTGCTTAATGGCTTTATGATCCGCAAATTCCTTGCCATTATCGGACGTAATCGTCTTAACGTGTAGTTTCACTGGAGTTAGCATTACCACCATCGCATCCGCGACCAGATGAGCACTCTTTTTAGTCACTCGCTTCATCTTAACCAAACCTGTCTTTCGCTCTACCACTGTCACGATAGCTTGTTTGTGGTTTTTACCAATGATGGTGTCTGCTTCCCAATCACCGATGCGGGATCGCTCTTTTACTACATGAGGGCGCTCATGAATTGAGATCCTGTCATTAATACGCCCACGAGTCTCAGTGGTAAGCCTTTGACGATAGGGTTTGGCTTTGCGTCTTAAATATTGCCATAGCGTGCCGCCTTGCCTCTTATCCGTCCATAAGTAACGATAGATACTCATGTGACTGACTCCACTATGAACGCCTGCTATTTGCTCAGGACTCCACTGCAGTTTAAGCTTAGTCACGACCCAGTCCCAGACGTTTAAAATGATGGTGAAGGCATTATTTGCTCGCCTCGCTTTAGCGGTGTTGTCTGCATGCTTTGCTCGGTAGCCTCGTAGGCTTTTATTGCGTCTAAGCTCTCTTGATATGGTGCTGGGACTTCTGCCTAACGCCCCTGCTATAAATTTAATACTATGTTGTGCCCCTCTAAGGGCATAAATCTGATATCGTTCCTCTAGGCTTAGATGTGTATAGCTCATGGTTGCAATCTCACTTTGGCGGTGGATAGTAGCTTTGATGCTAGCGCATCTAGGCCTCTTTTTCACCTGCTCTTTGATATTGCACTTCATGTGTTAATCTAAGACACATTTATCGCTCCTATTATTCCCAATATAAAAAATAGCGACTTACGTCAACAGCTGCAGCAAATCATAGACCAAAAAACCAAACCGCTTGGTGCATTAGGACGCTTAGAGACATTAGCGTTGCAACTGGGGATGATTCAAGGCACCACCACACCGCATATTGAGCAGCCACAAATTCGAGTATTTGCTGCCGACCATGTCTGACCAAGCATGGCACATCAGCGTTTCCTAGTACTGTTACTGCGCAGATGGTTATTAACTTTTTGCAGGGTGGCGCTGCTATCAATGTACTCGCACGCCAACATGATATTGAATTAAAGGTCGTTGATGCAGGGGTAGATGCCGACTTTGGCAACTCTATTTTTAAAAACCATCCGAAATTGCTTGATTATAAAGTCCGTCGCGGTAGTCGTGACGCGCTAACAGAACCCGCGATGACAGAGGATGAATGCTTAGCTGCGCTTGAAAGTGGTAAGCAAGTGGTGGAGGATATACCCGGCAATTTGTTGATTGTTGGGGAAATGGGCATTGGTAACACCTCAGCGGCCAGTTTATTGTTGGCGAGACTAGGAGGTTTATCCATTGAAGATTGTATCGGGCGCGGTACTGGTCTTGACGATGCAGGGTTACAGCACAAGGCAATTATTTTAACGCAAGTCTTAGAGCGTCATAGTGACGCCAACTCACCATTGCTCGCATTGGCGGCATTAGGCGGGCTAGAGATTGCTATGATGGCAGGTGCGCTGGTGCAGGCAGCCAGTGAACGACGTATTCTTTTAATCGATGGTTTTATTGCCAGCGTCGCGTTATTAGTGGCGGAGCGTTTAGCGCCAGGTGTCGTTCAGTACGCTGTATTTGCACATCATTCTGTCGAGCCGGGGCATGCGCATTTATTAAAACTACTAAATGCTGAGCCGCTACTTAATATGGGTATGCGTTTAGGTGAGGGTAGCGGTGCGGCGTTAGCGTACCCACTATTACAATCAGCTTGTGCCATTATCAATGAAATGGCAAGTTTTAGTGACGCAGGTATTAGCGGAAAAAATAACTGATGACACAATCAAAAAATCACTCAACATCGCCAAATAATCCTTTACCTAAACCATCTATTGTCGAGTTTATAAAATATGAATGGCGCCTAGTATTGGTTGCTATCCAGTTTTTAACGCGATTGCCAGTACCGCAACTTACCCATTATAATCCGCAATGGTTGCACGAAAGTAGTCGCCATTTTCCCGCAGTAGGTTTGCTCGTCGGTTTGCTTTGCGCTGGCGTATTTTGGCTTGGCAGCGTCTTATTTACCCCATTAGTTGCGGCGGTAATAAGCACCGCTTTCGGGATTAAATTAACGGGTGCTTTTCACGAAGATGGGCTTGCTGATAGTTGCGATGGTCTAGGTGGTGGTCTAACTCGCGAGCATACCTTGACTATTATGAAAGACTCGCGCCTAGGCACTTATGGTGTATTAGGTTTGGTGTCCGCGTTATTAATTAAAATTAGTTTATTGGCTTCTATGCCGATATTTGTTGCTATCGTTGCCTTGATTGTTGGACACACTGCTTCACGCTTGTTGTGTATTAGCTTACTTACTTTGCTGCCTTATGGTGGTGAGATTGAGCATGCCAAGGCCAAACCTATGGCGCAGCAGTTAACGCCATTACAAGGGTTATATAGCAGCGGCTGGTTGCTATTAGCACTTGGTCTAGTCACGTTTATGTTTCCCTATACGATGCAGCAGATCGGCTTTGCTCAATGGCTATTGGCATTAGTATTAGCGCTGATAGCGACAGATTATATGCGGCGATTATTACGTAGGCGTTTAGATGGTTATACCGGTGATGGGTTGGGTGCGACGCAGCAAATTAGTGAAATCGCTATTTATGTAGGACTCGCTGCCATTGTGTCATTCATATAAGGTTTAAAGGTTAGAAAAGGATAGGAATAGTTAATGATTGTTCATATTTGGCGTCATCCTAAGCCGATTGCTGCCGAGGGGTTTTGTATCGGACAGACAGATCTCAGCGTTGATAGGCGTAAACTAAAGTGCCTTGCTAATAAAATTCAGCGTTTTGTACGCCTGCATCGATTACCAAAAGTTATTTGGGTCAGCCCATTACAACGTTCACTACGAGTCGGGCAAATATTGGCGCAACATGGTTTTGAATGTCGAATGTCAAAGGAGCTTGCGGAGATTGATTTTGGTATTTGGGATGGGCAGGCTTGGGCGCAGATTGAAAAACAAGAAATTGATGACTGGTGCGATAACTTTGCCCATTTCGCGCCTGATAATGGCGAAAGCTTGCAACAACTGTTTAATCGAGCTGAAAGTTGGTTAAATAAAGTTGCAGCTGAGCAAAATGATATGCCAGTATTGGCTATCGGTCATGCCGGTTGGATAAATGCTGCTAAGATGATCGCCGCTAGCCAAGAGGTACCAAAACTGGCCAATGAGTGGCCACGACCCGTGGGTTATCAATCATGTAGTCGGCTAGAGTTTTAATTCGAAAGACACTATTTTTCCAAAACACTCCTATACAGTTTGTATCTAAAGATAATCACTATCTAAGCAATCTTATCAAACCAAGCCTTACTATCCTCTGCTGTCATAGAGTCAAAGCTCACATAAATGCCTTTGTTATCTAATGTCGCATACCAGTGATCATCATTGCTGCCCGTTAATAGCTGGAAGTATTTATTATTGATGATTCTACCGACGGTATAAGTTTCACCCTCTAGGTAAAAGTCATTGCCCTGAATACATAGTAGCTTATCATCAGTATTTATCATGTCGTCGTACCCTGTCGTTATCAAAAAATAAGAAATCAAAAATAAAAATCTAGAAATTAGAGACAGGGAGGGTAGCAACTCAAACAAGGTTAATAAAGATGACTTTATGGGTAGTATCTTATTGTTTAGTATAGGATTTCTGAAGCATTTATTACAAAGTATTGCTGGAATATATCACTATACAATTTACTGTTAAAATCATTAGTTAAGGAACGGTTTTTGGATATAGCATTCAAACGTTCTATTCCTAAGAGACAGGGTAGAGTATTTGTCAAATTATGGATATAAAAAAACCAGCAACATGACGTTACTGGTTTTTTTAGACTACCTCTAGATATTCAAAAATTACTCTTCTGAATAGTCTTCGTTGTCGTCTTCAACTTCTTCTTCTGCTGAATCTTCGTTATCACCATCTTCTGAAAGAATGGTTACTAAGATGCTAGCGGTAACGTCATGGTGTAGCTGAATATCAACATTGTATTCGCCAATTTGACGTAGAGTGCCTTCAGGTAGCTTGATTTCAGCACGGTCAACTTCTAGACCTGAGTTCGTCAATGCTTCAGCGATATCGCGAGTACCGATAGAGCCGAATAGCTTGCCTTCGTCACCTGATTTAGCGCGCATAATAACATTAACGTCAGTCAATGCATCAGCACGTTCTTGAGCAACGCTTACCTCTTTCGCTTCTTCAGCTTCAAGTTCGGCACGACGTGCTTCGAACTTTTCAATGTTAGCTGCAGTAGCAGGTAGCGCTTTGCCCTGAGGGATAAGAAAGTTACGACCGTAACCTGGTTTCACATCGACAGTTTCACCGAGTTTACCAAGGTTGACGATACGCTGTAACAAAATAATTTGCATGAGTCATTCCTAGTTAACGGTTAAATTACTGATGGTTGTCAGTATACGGAAGTAGCGAAAGGTAACGAGCTTGCTTGATAGCAGTGGCCAGTTGACGCTGATATTTAGTAGATGTACCGGTAATGCGGCTTGGTACGATTTTACCATTATCACTGATGTACTGTTTTAGCAATTCAACATCTTTATAATCGATGTGAGTGATGCCTTCAGCAGTGAAACGGCAGAATTTGCGACGGCGATAGAAACGTGCCATGAGTATTCTCCTTTAATTAGTCTTCACTGTTGTCGTTGTCGTCGTTTTCACGATTGTCTGGACGACGAGTAGTTGCTTTGCGTGCGCGTTTTTCATCGGCATTCTTGGCTAACTGCGACTCTTCAGTGACAGCTTCGTCACGGCGCATAACTAGACTACGAATGATCGCGTCGTTATAACGGAATAATTCTTCAAGTTCAGCTAAAGTTTCACCGTCAGTTTCAATGTTGAAAAGAACGTAATGAGCTTTGTGAATCTTGTTGATTGGGTAAGCCAATTGACGACGGCCCCAATCTTCTAAACGATGGATAACACCGTTGTTGTCTTGAACTAACTTGATGTAGCGCTCAACCATGCCGACCACTTGGTCGCTTTGGTCTGGGTGTACAAGTAACACCAGTTCGTAATGTCGCATTATGACTCCTTACGGATTAGTAGCTATTAACCCTATGTTAATAGCAAGGAGATTTATAAAGTAAACCCAATACTCATTAAATAGGATAAAAATAATGGAGAATAAGCTTAGTTTATAAAGCGCCGTATTATAACAGTACTCATTCATTAACACAAAGGTTAATCACTGAGGCACTGTTAATAAAATATAAAAGCAATAAACTGCTTTCTATCAATAAAAAAGGCAACGTGAATACGCTGCTTTTTTATTACAATTTTAGAAGGTATGATTTATAGTCAGAATGACAGATAAACTATTTTATTTTTGGTTCTTTTACCAGCTGGCTACTATCGGCTTTTACCACTAAGGTTTTAGCCAGTTTATCATGCCAACCAATATTTTCAGGGCTTTTCGATGCCATATAATAATGAATAGCAATAATCACAAAGCCTAAAAAACTGGTAAATGAGAACAGTAAGTTATAAATAATAAACAACAGCAAGGTACGCATGCCGATGAGTTTACCAAAAGAGGGTAAACGATGGGTGGTTTGATCGACTACGCGGATACCCGTAATTAGCTTGCCCAGCGATTGACCACGCAAAGTGATAAATACCAATTGTAGAGCAAACAGGCCAAAGACCATCACTTGTGACATCATCAATACGCTACTAGGAAGACTCTCCATCAGCGTCATTGAGTATTGATACGCTGCGTCCATATTTTGGATATCTTGAAATTTGCTATAGTCGACATCCATTTTGGTTAATGCCATGACTAGCGGAAAGATAGCCAGTAAATACAGTAAACCATTGAGTGCAGTCGCAAGTACTCGCGACATAATTGGGGCAAGCACCATATTACCAACGACTTTATCTTTACTAGAGACCGTTTTGTTGGCATTAGATTTATTCAATGACACATTGTTATGCGGCGTGTGCTGACGATTGGTAACCATATCGACTTTCACATCTTTATCGGTCGCTTTGGGGCGTTCAGGCTTACCATACAATCTGTCTAACGACACTGATTTACCATCTTGGTCATTGCTGATATTATCTTCAGGAAAGACCGTGACGTTATTGATAATAGAGTCATTGACCTCAGGGCTGCTAGTGTTAGTAGGCCTATATACTGTTTGATTGTTGGTCAAGTTACCTACACGCTGCCATTGGTCTAAGCCGTCATGCCAGATCAAATCATCGAGCAATACTTCGCCAGATGCCAACATGATATTGAGCTGCTCCAAATTGTATGGACCAGCCTGTACGTTATTTCGAGCAAGGAAAATCTGCATAATTGCCTGCATAGTTAGTCATATCTCAAGTCACTGTTTTTTAAAAACTGTCTCTTAAAAACTGTCTTTAAGTCATTATTTATAATACATAATATTAGGGCCTATTTAATGTTTTTCAAATAGACCCTGCTATAGTTGTACTTAAATGCCGGTGTGAATTAACGTTGTGACTTAACGTTACGGCTTATTTGGCCTCTTCACCCGCTAAGAAGAACCAAGTATCAAGTACTGAGTCAGGGTTCAAAGACACTGAGTTGATACCTTGCTCCATGAGCCAGTAAGCAAGGTCTGGATGATCTGATGGACCTTGACCACAAATACCGATGTATTTGCCAGCTTTGTTACAAGCCTCAATAGCCATAGACAATAGCTTCTTAACGGCAGGATCACGCTCATCAAATAGATGTGAGATGATACCTGAATCACGGTCAAGACCTAGTGTTAGTTGAGTCAAGTCGTTTGAACCGATTGAGAAACCATCGAAGTGCTCTAGGAACTCTTCTGCTAGTAACGCATTGGTTGGTAGCTCACACATCATTATGACGCGTAGACCGTTCTCGCCACGTTTTAGGCCATTTTTTGCCAACAGTTCGATGACTTCAGCTGCTTCACCAACGGTACGGACGAATGGAATCATAATCTCGACGTTGGTCAAGCCCATTTCATCACGAACACGCTTAAGGGCTTTACACTCAAGCTCAAAGCAGTCACGGAAGTTATCAGAAACATAACGGCTAGCACCACGGAAACCAAGCATTGGGTTTTCTTCTGATGGCTCGTACAGTTTACCACCTAAAAGGTTGGCATACTCGTTTGATTTAAAGTCTGACATACGAACGATAACAGGTTGATCCATAAAGGCTACAGCCAGCGTTGAGATGCCTTCGACCAATTTATCGACATAGAAATCAATCGGTGAAGCATAACCTGCGATGCGCTCATTGATCGCTTGTGAGATTTCACGTGGCAAGCTGTTCATGTTGAGCAAGGCTTTTGGATGCACACCAATCATACGGTTGATGATAAATTCAAGACGTGCAAGACCGATACCTTCGTTTGGCATTTGGGTAAATGAGAAGGCACGATCTGGGTTACCGACGTTCATCATGACTTTAAAGGCAAGCTCTGGCATAGACTCAACAGAGTTAGTCTGTACTTCAAAATCAATCTGACTTTCATAAATGAAGCCAGTATCACCTTCAGCACAAGAAGCAGTTACGTCTTGACCATCAACCAATAACTCAGTGGCATTACCACAACCAACGATGGCTGGTACGCCAAGTTCACGGGCGATAATCGCTGCGTGACACGTACGTCCACCACGGTTGGTGATAATGGCAGAAGCACGTTTCATGACTGGTTCCCAATCAGGATCGGTCATGTCTGATACCAGTACGTCGCCTTCTTCTACTTTGTCCATCTCGTTTAGGTTGCTCACGATACGTACTTTACCTGAGCCGATGCGCTGACCAATTGAGCGACCTTCGCACAATACTTTAGCACCAGTGGTGTCGATGATGTAGCGTTCCATTACGTTGCTGTCTTGACGGCTCTTAACGGTTTCAGGACGGGCTTGAACGATAAAGATTTCACCGCTATCGCCATCTTTTGCCCATTCGATGTCCATCGCTTGACCATAATGCTTTTCAATCGTCATCGCTTGCTTGGCAAGTGAGTTCAGCTCTTCAGTAGATAGAGAGAACTGCATACGCTCTTGTTTTTCGACATCAACGATTGTTACGGATTTAGTGGTGCTGCCTTCATCACCATAAATCATTTTCTTATGTTTGCTACCGAGGTTACGGCGAATGACCGCAGGTTTGCCATTTTCAAGTAATCTTTTGGAGATATAGAATTCGTCAGGGTTTACCGCGCCTTGTACGACCATCTCGCCCAAACCATAGCTTGAAGTGATAAAGACCACTTGGTCAAAACCACTTTCTGTATCTAAGGTGAACATCACACCAGCGGCGCCAGTTTCTGAGCGCACCATACGCTGTACAGCAGCAGATAGGGCAACACCTTCGTGCTCAAAGCCTTTATGTACACGATAAGAGATGGCACGGTCATTATATAAAGAAGCAAAGACTTCTTTAATCGCAAGTAGGACGTTATCAATACCACGAATGTTCAGATAAGTTTCTTGCTGACCGGCAAATGAAGCATCTGGCAAATCTTCAGCAGTCGCAGACGAACGCACGGCAACGGCGATATCTTCGCCGCCGCTCATGGTTTCAAATGACTGACGCACTTCTTGCTCAAGATCTTTTGGCAGCTCTTGTTCAATAATCCACGTACGGATTTTTTTACCCGTAGCAGCCAGCTTGTTAACATCATCAACATCTAATGTTTTTAGCTCGTTGTTGATTTTTTCAAGCAAGCCTGTTTCTGTCAAAAAGCGGTTGAACGCATTTGAAGTGGTGGCAAAGCCGCCTGGAACGCTGACGCCCAAATCAGATAGATGGCTGATCATCTCGCCAAGCGAGGCATTCTTGCCACCGACCATATCAATGTCGTTTTTTCCTAGCTGATCAAGATTGATTACAAGTGCTGTAGATTGCGCTGCCATGATAACTCCAGAAAATAAGGTTATTTAGTAAAGATTATAATGGTGGATTATACCCCTATATTTTGAGAATTTCGAGGGTTAGAACCAAAATATTTGTCAAAAAGATACAAATTGTGGGGTTTGCTACATAATTTATGAAGGATATGCCAGATTATAAATTTTTAAGGGTTGGTTCAATGCTAATAAAAGCGAATATGACGTTGGCTGATAGTGATAAGCCAGATTTATCATAAAACCACTAAATAGTATCAACTTACTATAAAAGAACTATGTTTTACTATAAAAGAGCTATGTTCCAAAATAGTATTCTGTTGGCATAAGTTTTTCTTACTTGCTACTTACTTGCGTGACAAAGGCTGCAAAAAATATAGCCAATAGCCCTGTATGGTTTTTACAATGAATCTACTATAGCTATATATAGCAAATAATATATAGGACAAATTATGCTGAATTAAGATAAACATTAATGATAAAAGCGCAGGAATATTATCGTCAATTGGTATGACCAGACTAAAAACAATATTGGTTTCAATACTGATTGTCATGTTGTCTTTACTAAGTGTACGCCTGTAACATTAATTTCTATTGGGCCGCTATTGTGCGTATAATGTGAGCATGAATAATAGGCGCTTGTCGCTGTATAGATGTCCAATATCAGACTTATATAAAGTGGAAAATGAGTCTAAGATGGATGAATAATAAAAGCTAAATAAAGATTACTATTGTGTTTTTAATCGAGGTGTCAAAGTTATGTACTCAAGCAATCCCACCGAACAAGTGAAACCCACCATTCAAAATCGCCATGCGCTAAACTTAGACAGCTCACAAGCCATCAGAACGGCGTTTTTTATCTCGGATGGGACAGCGATTACCGCTGAGACACTTGGTCGTGCTATTTTGAGTCAGTTTGCCTCGGTGCCTTTTGAGACGCGAGTGCTACCTTATGTCGATAGCTTAGAGCGCGCCGAAGATGCCGTCGAACAAATCAATATGGCCTATCAAAGAGACGGGTTGCTACCTTTGGTATTTGATACGATTGTTAGCCCTGAGATTCGTCAAAAAATCAATTCTGCGCACGGCTGTAACCTAGATATGTATGAAGGGTTGATAGGGCGCGTCGCTGAAGAGACTGGCGTAGAGCCGGATGGACATTCAGGCCATGCACACGATGATGTCGATTCTGAGACTTATAAAGAGCGTATTGATGCGGTACATTTTGCGCTAGACAATGACGATGGTGCGCGCACGCGTCATTATAATGCCGCCGATATCATACTGGTTGGGGTGTCTCGTTCGGGTAAAACACCGACGTCACTATACTTAGCTTTACAGTTTGGAATTCGAGCAGCCAATTACCCGCTGACCGAGGATGATTTGTACGACAATCAGCTACCAAATGCGTTACGCGAGCATAAGGACAAGCTGTTTGGTTTGCTCATCGATACCGATCGCTTAGTGAAAATCCGCCAAGAACGCCGTGCGGGCAGTCGTTATTCGAGTTATCAGCAATGTCAGCAAGAGCAGCGGGCGATACAAGGGATTTATATTACCCATGGTATTCCAAGTTTAGACGTGTCTGAGATGTCTGTGGAGGAGATTGCTACTCGTATCCTACAAATGACAGGTCTCAAACGCCGCATTGGTTGATAAAGTTTGAGTGTAAACATCACCACCATTTAACAAAAAATTATTGATGACCGTTATTCAATACTGTTATTCAAAACCCTCTCATTACCATATAGAGAATATTATGAGTTTATCCTATTCGTCTAGCAAGACACCTTTATTGATGGCCAGTTTACTGAGTGCGGTCGGCTTACTTAGTGCCTGCCAGACGTCACCTTTTTCGCGTGAGCCAGTAGCTGAACCACGTTATATTCCAACTATCGTCTTGGGTGAAGCACAAACATTAACGATTATGCCCAATCGTGTTGCCTGCGCATCGGCATTACCGATGCAGTGCTTGCTTGCCAAATCAAGTAAAAATGGCAGCGTGTTCCAGGTTCCTTATGACTGGGTCGATGATTTCGAACCCAGCCTTGGCACAGAATACATCATTAGTGCCCGCCCGCAGATTGATGAAGGAAAGAAAAGCCTGACCGGGCATTGGACATTGCAAAACATACTATCACAACGTATGGTAGGCACGCCTTAGTACTGTAGTCTTGACTCATGAAAATAGTGTGTCATGTATAGTCTAAATATCAAATAAATAAGTAAATATAAAGAGGACATGATGGGAAGTAAAAAACCAAGCGACGCGACCAATGATATCGGGAAAGATACTCATACCGAAGTATCGAATAAAGAAAGCGGTCACGTGCCCAACCCCGAGCACACCGAAGGCAAAAATAAAAAACAAAATATTGAGCAAACCCACGAACAAATCAAAGACGATGCCCTGTATCATCCTGATCTTATTAATCCACTTGATGATACGCGAATCGATATCAAATCTGGTTTTGCCAAGGACTCGCGCCGTTTAAAAAGCGATGACCATGAATATGAGTATGATGCGGTTGTCCTAGGTGCAGGCCCTGCTGGTGAAGCGGCTGCCATGAAGTTGACCAAATCGGGTAAAAGAGTGGTGGTCATTGATCCGCGAGATCAAGTTGGTGGTAACTCTACTCATGTGGGCACTATCCCGAGTAAAGCACTACGCCAATCGGTATTTAACTTGATTAACTTTCGCCGTGATCCTATGTTTGCCAATGCGATGGAGTATAAGCAAGTTCCTCTAAACAAAGTGCTGGCCAATGCACGAAAAGTCATTCGCAGTCAGGTCGGTACGCATAAACGTTTTTATGAGCGTAACCGTATCGAAGTTATCCAAGGTTGGGCAAGTTTTGTCGATGCGCATACTTTACGTATCGAAACCGATGAAAATGTCTTTGAACAAATTACTTTTAATAAAGCCATTGTCACCGTCGGTAGCCGCCCATACCGCCCTGAAATCTTAGATTTCAATCATCCGCGTGTTTTTGACTCTGATAAAATCCTACAAATGGATTATATCGTCAAAAAGATTATTATTTATGGTGCTGGGGTGATTGGTTGTGAGTATGCCTCTATCTTTACCGGTCTTGGTTATAAAGTTGATCTGATTAACAACCAAAATAAATTGTTGAGTTACCTAGATGGTGAGATTAGCGATGCGTTGGCCCATGACTTTAGACAATTTGGTGTGCTGATTCGTAGTAATGAAGAAATTGATCATCTTGAGACCCATGATGATTATGTTGTTCTGCATTTAAAGAGCGGTAAGCGCATCAAATCTGATGCCATCCTTTGGTCAAATGGTCGCTCAGGTAACACCGAAGGGTTAAACTTAGAAGCCATCGGGCTTGAAGCCAATAGCCGTGGTCAGCTCAAAGTCGATGATACTTATTGTACTGAGATTAAAAATATCTATGCTGCGGGTGACGTTATCGGTTGGCCGTCGCTGGCTTCTGCTGCTTATGATCAAGGTCGCTGTGCTGCCGCCTTTATGGTGGGTGATAGTGATGCCGAGCCAGTATCAAGCGTACCGACTGGTATTTATACGATTCCTGAAATCTCCAGCATTGGTAAGACTGAGCAAGAGCTAACGGATGAAAAGGTCCCTTATGAAGTGGGTCAGGCGTTCTTTAAGCATTTAGCACGGGCGCAGATTATTGGTGAACGCTCGGGCGTTCTAAAAATATTATTCCATCGCGATACATTGGAGATTCTAGGCATTCATTGTTACGGCAACCATGCTTCAGAGATTATTCATATTGGCCAAGCGGTAATGAAGTGTAATGCCACCCTTGAGTATTTTGTGAATACGACCTTTAACTATCCAACGATGGCAGAAGCCTATCGCGTAGCAGCACTGAATGGTCTTAACCGTGTTTTTTAACAAAAACTGCGTAGAAAGCCCCAATCTCTAAGGTAGTGGGTAGTTCACACCGACAAACAGTAAAGATAGAGAAATAAAAAAGCGTCTGCAAATATTGCAGGCGCTTTTTTACTTCAATTATCTTTTGCTATCGGGCAAATAATTGAGTGACTTGCTGTTTTCTACTTTAATAAGCAGTTTTCTTGTGTGAAGCCAGTCTGCGAAACAATAGCAGTAATATAAAGTAAAGTAGCCATAACGCGGCAAGCGCATAAAAACCTGTCGCCACTTGCGTAACACTCGCGCCCATCTGATTAAGTTGCACAGAAGTATTGATGCCAGGCGTTGTTGGTATTAACCAACGTATGACTTGTAAAAACTCTGGTAGCTGATTGGCCGGCCATGGATAACCACTAACAAAAAACATCGGTAGTGAGCTAAAAATTAAGATTTGCATACTGCGCTCACGCTGACGAAACCAAAGCCCCAGTACGCAGCCAAGTGTCGCCACTGTCGGACAAAATAGCAGTAGAAATAATAGACTGCCAAGCATGTTTTGTCCGCGTGGATAATGATGCAGCTCGAACGCCCAGCCATAATAAAAGCAGCCAACCACAAAGCTAAGCATACTCAGCGCAGCAATACGGCCAAGCCAGCCGCGAATACTGGTTCTATGGCGACGTTGCTCATACCACGTGCCAACCAGCATTGCCGTCGACATCAAAAGGGTTTGCTGCAAAATAAGAATAGACACCGCGGGTACGACATAAGCGCCGTAACCTTCCGTCTGATTGTATAAAGGAACAATCTTTAATGGCACCGCTTGAGTGTTGGCTGCTGCGGTCGCTGAATAAGCCCCTTGCGCGACGCTTTTCTTAACTTCGATACCAGCGGATACGGTACTAACGGCCTGTAAAAACCCCAGTTGTACGTTTTTATTTAACAGAAAATAACCACCGTTGCCAAGCACGCTGACGCTAGCAGCTTTTCCAGATTGTACTTGCTGCTCAAGCCCACTAGGGACAATCATGTAGCCAGCGATTTCATCAGCCCACATAGCTTCTTTGGCTTCTTGCTCATTCAAAAAGCGCTGCGTATCCAGCTGCGGGCTTGCGTTGGCATAACGGACAATGGTTTGCGATAAGTTACTATTGTCTTTATCGATAATACCGACAGGCACATGATTCACGACTTCGGTAGAATACGGCCAAGGATAAAAGAAGCCATAGATAATAGGCGCAATCATTAATAGTAGTAATACGCCTTTATCAGAAAATATGTCTTTAATCGTTTGAAAAAAGCTGCCTAAAAACCCTTGAGTTGAAGGGGCCTTTTTTGAATCTGAGGTTGTAGTAGATAACTTATCTTTTGATGATGACATTAGCGTGCTCCCCAGCGTTCAGGATGCGCCAATGCGCGTTTACTCAGTAAGGCGGTAAGGTACATAGTGATAAGCGTCGCTATAGTAAGCCCGTAGACAATTGGTAATGAGATGGCAACAGGTGCTTGCATTTGTAACTGGGCAATATGTAGCTTCAAATAATGGGTGAGCGGTAGGGCGTCCGACCAATGCTTGGCGCTGTCGCTGATAGCGATATAAGGAAAAGTGACCCCAGCAAATGCATAAGAAGGCGCTGAAATAAAACCAGTAGCTGACAGGCCCATACGCAACGAGAATGAGGTCAAGGTAAAGATAGCGCCAAGCCAAAATGACAACATCATCAGTAATACAAGACCGAAATAAGTGGCAATGAGAGAGCTGATAGCCACTACTTGTTGCGGAGCTGCAAGCCACAGTGCCAGTATTGACCATATACTGTAAGCCAATGTTGGCCAAAAATACTTACCCAACAAACCACTTAGTAACACGAGAGTGCTGACTTGTCTAGATTTGACATCTTTAATAGGTATTGGGGGTTTATTATCATTACTTTGGACGTTTCCATCCCCTAGAACAGCTGCTTTATTTTCTTCAATCTGTGCTAAATCAGGGTGGCCAGTATCAATAAAGTCGTACCAACGACCGATTCGCTTATCTCGTAATTCACGCCCAATCGTCGTGGCTCCAATGACCATTGCCAAAATATGTAACAGGGCAGGGATGACGGTCGATGCCAAAAACTGCTGATAATCGGTGGCTGCATTAAACAAACTGATGCGTTGAATGCCGACAGGGGAGTAATTAATCGCCGCTTGGGATGGCGCCATTCCTTGCTTCACCAGACGTTGTATTTCCACACCGGCTGATAGCGTTCCAATAACGGATTGAACACTGGTTTGAATAATGCCTGAGTGGGTGCCGTATTGAGCATTTACCTGCAGCACGATGGGTGCAGGCTTACTTGAAGAGATATTGCGAGAGAAGTCTTCGGGAATAATCATCACGGCATAGATATCACGTTGCAAGATAGCGGATTCTGCAGCAGCTGGCGAGTGATAAAGCTGTTTGACGGTTAGGTTGGGATTGGCTTCCAAATAACGCACAGCGGTATTGGCGACGGGGCCTCTGTCATTATCAATCACCCCAATAGGCAAATCTGTGATTTGTATTTGTGAGAAAATCCACCAAATCAATAACACGGTGAGGAATGGTATCCAAACCACCATGCTAAAATCCCAAGGATTTTTGGCTAAAAAACGACGCTCGTAGGCAGCACTACGTACAAATGCTTCACCTAGTCTAATCAGGCGCATGGCTTACTCTTGGGTCTGATTAACAGGGGTTGAATTGAGACGTACAACCACGCTCATACCCGAGCGAATCCGCCTATCGGGAGAGGTTGGTCGCGCTTTAATCTCAAAAGTGCGAACATCAAAACCATCGTCATTATTGGTCGGGCGCCAAGTGGCAAAGTCAGATAACGTCGAGGTAGCATATACCGTAAACTGCTTGGTATAAGGTTTCTCAGGTGACGATAAAGCAGGGATAGTGCCCATAAATCGTTGACCAATCGCAAATTGATTAAGGTGCGTTTCAGTGACGTTTAACACTACCCATTGTTCATCGGTATTGACCAAAGTAAGCAGAGGGACGCCTTGACCAATCACTTCTCCAGCGCTGACAATCACATTGTCCACGATACCAGCAATAGGGCTTCTTAGGTTGGCTTCTTCTTTCGCGACCAGCGCCTCTTCGAGCTTGGCATCGACTTGGGCTACTTGTGCGGTTGCCGCAGACTTATCTTCACTGCGAGCACCTTCTTTCGCCAAATCATACTGTAACCGAGCGGCTTCAGTCTGGTCCTGTGTGGCTTGATACTGCGCATAGGCTTCATCGCGCTTTTGCCGTGCCATCAGGCCTTCTTCGTAAAGGCGATTGACCCGCTGATAGGTGTTTTCGGCCAAATCAGACGCCGCTTTATTGGCTTGCCACGCCGCTTTTGCTTGGGCAATTTCTTGTGGGCGGGCACCGTTTTCTGCTTTATCGAGCTGGCTTTGTGCCATTTGTTTACCGGCACGTGCTTGATTGATCTTGGCGTTAATCTCAGGCGAGTCCATCTCGATCAGTTGCTGGCCAATTGTCACTGCCTCACCTTCTTTGACCAGAATTTGTGCAATACGCCCTGGAACTTTTGCCCCGATAGACGTTTGCTGCATTTGCATCTGTCCTTGCAAAGTAACTACCTTAGGCTCGCTATGTTGGTTACTTTTATATAAACCATAAGCAATGAAGCCCAAGACGATTAGAGCCACCAGTGCCAAAACTATCTTTTTAATCTTCGCAGGCTTGTCAGTTTTTGCTGGATTGCGCTTATAACTGGGCACTGTTTGCTCTGGCTCAATATCGGTTGTATTGACTACAGGATCAGTAGACAACTGCTCATTATCAGTATTACCCGATTCTAATGATTGGTCTGAGTCGTTTAATTTACGTGCGTCGTCTGATTCGTTGCTAGATTCAGTCATGACAGTGAGATTCCTAAGGCAATAAAATCGGTAATAAGCAAAATAAGTCGTGTGTTGTCTGATTTTTTTAAAATGATAAACGAGCTGTGTTATTTCTCATACAGGGTCGGTAGCTGAATATCAGCAGCATTGAGATAAGTATTGAAGGCGAGCGGTGTGCCGCAGCTTTGCATGAGGGCGGCGAGTGATTGTACATAAGTATTCGCCGCTTGCGCTTGTTCGGTGCGCGCTTTGAGCGACTGCGTTTGTGCTTGGACGACCTCGATTGGTGTATTAACGCCTTCTTGAAGCCCCAAACGACGCAAACGTAATACTTCAGCAGCCAAATCCACGTTACTTTGTAATGCCTGATAACGAGATTGGGCATTGTTTACATCGTGCCAGTTTTTTTCGACCAGTAACAATAAGTTGTCACTGACTTCAATCTCAGACAAATCGGCTTGACGTACCTTGGCATTACTCGATGCTAGCGAGGCCGTTTTATCGAGTCCGCCCCACAGCTTCCAGCTCGCAGATATACCCGCTACCCAGCTGGGGTCTTTTTCAACTTGTCCATAGCCGTATAACATGACAGTAGGTTTGTAACCTGTATCTGATAACGCATGTAACTGCTGAGCCTGAGCACGTTTGGCGGCGACTTTTTGTAGACCGGGATGATTGGTGAGTGCCAAGTCCTGAAAGTAGTTCACATCTGGTAGAGGGCGGCTGGAAACAAATAGCGGTGTTGAGGGCTTGATGCGATACTCAGTACGCAATAGACGCTGTAAAGCTATCATCGCGAGGCGTGCATCGTTATTGGCATTGACCGACTCGCTTTTTGCATCGGCAAG
This sequence comes from Psychrobacter sp. FME5, assembly GCF_014861375.1. NCBI lineage: Bacteria > Pseudomonadati > Pseudomonadota > Gammaproteobacteria > Moraxellales > Moraxellaceae > Psychrobacter > Psychrobacter sp. FME5. The sequence goes on from NZ_RRYX01000010.1 coordinate 47,160, forward strand.
GGCGGATTTTGCTTCTAAGCGATCAACACGGGAGATAAAACCTTCTTCAAAGAGCCGCTGTGCCATATGGTCGGTCTGCTGCAAGGTATCATAAGCATCGTCGCGTAAATAGGCGGCAATGATGGCCAGCTGTGCCTTAAAGTAACGTTCAATCAAGGTGTTATAAAGCTCGTTTTTATCTAAGATACTGTCGGCGACGGCTTCTTGGGTACGGGCATTAGAGGCACCTGTCAAAGCAGTCGTGCGTCCAGCGGTATAAATAGGCCAAACCACGCCAAGTCCTGCGCCAGTTGTTGATCCTGAACGCTTTAAATTATAAGAGTCTGGCAAGCGCTCACCAACCAGTTCACCGAAATTAGGTAACTCTGGGATAGGAGGAATGACGCTATCAACATTATTATTAATGTCGTTGACGATGCCGTTTTTGAGCGTTGATAAATCGATATCTGTGTCTAAGTTGTAGGCATTGGCAGATACTTGAGCGAATACTAGCGGATTGTCTATGGTTTTGAGGGCATCAGTTTCAAACTCACTAGAGGCAATCGCTGCTTGATTGGCGGCGATTTTTGGTGACACTTGCAATAAAACATTTTGCGCTTGTTCAAGACTTAACAAGCTAGACACTTCTAACGGATAACTATTATCAATACTTTTGTGAGTGATGGGATCGATAAGAGTGCTCAAGTCAGGCTGTCGCTCAGCGTTTTCGCTCTCAATAGTTGTAACAGTTGGGCTGTCTTGAGTACCAATTTTTTGACTGTCATTTTGATGGTTTTTTTGATGATTGGCATCGACAATCTGTGTCACATTGTCTGCTGTCAGCGCATTTTGTGATTTAATCGTACTATCGTTAGCACTTGCGAAGGGTGCTATCGTTAAGCTCATGAACGTAATTGTCAGCACAGCAGTAGACAGAGTCGATAAAGCAAATTTCATAAGTCACATAAGCCATTAATTAGAATGCAAAGTATTTAAAGTCAGCACAGTAAAGAAGTGTGGTATCCGTCACGCTGAGTATCAAACAGAATAAGTGCTGAAAATACCCATCGTTGACATAAGAACACGCCCATTAGCATCGGTGGTTGTTATAAGCTGTCATTGATAAAGCGAGCGCTATATTATAAACGATTAACAGACGCTAAAAATGCATTATTGATAACAAAGTATACACTGTAGTGCCACAATGGTGACGGGTCAATGCTCAGTATTTGCTTGTTTTACGTTGTGTCGACATTGTTTTTATGTTAGCTAACTATTCTTATATCAAATAATAACCTCGTTTATAAAACATACAGAAGATCTGAAGATATAAAAATTTGTTTATCGATTTTATTTAGTACTGCCTATATCAAAGGCTCGAGATTGAATTGCTTTTAGGCCTGAGCCTTTCATTACACGATGGTTCATGAGCCATAGATGAGACTGTTGTATGCTATAAAAGTAAATAAAACAAGATAGGATGTGAGTGATGGCAGGATATATTTTGGCTTTAGATCAAGGGACGACGTCGAGTCGAGCGATACTATACGATGACCACGCCCGTCCAATTAAAATAGCGCAGCAACCAACAACGTTAAAAACTCCACAAGCAGGCTTCGTTGAGCAAGATGCCCAGCAAATTTGGCAAACACAAATAAGCTGTGCCCATGATGTGATTAATCAGGCGGGACTGCTTGCGACCGATGTCAGTGGTATTGCGATTACCAATCAGCGTGAGTCTATTGTTATTTGGGATAAGCAAACAGGCAAGCCGCTGGCACCTGCTATTATTTGGCAAGACAGACGTACCGCCAGCTATTGTAAAACGCTCGCTGCTGAAAGTATTACTGGGGCTACCAAAGCCCGCGACAATAATCACGATGATATGGCAAGCGAAGTGCAACGTATCACAGGTCTGCGCCTAGACCCGTACTTTAGTGCCAGTAAAATCGCTTGGTTGTTAGAAAATGATCCCAAACTGAGCGTGCGCGCCAACAAAGGTGAGATAGCGGTTGGCACTATAGACAGTTGGCTTATATATAAGCTAACAGGCGGCGAGCATGTCATCGATGTGACCAATGCTTCTCGTACCTTATTATATGATATACACAAGCTGGCATGGTCAGAGGAGCTGTGCGCTCGTTTTGCGATACCTATGAATATTTTACCTAAGGTGTTGCCCTCTGACGGCGACTTTGGCAAAACCAAAAAAGGACTATTTGCCAAGCAAATCCCCATTCATGCGGTATTGGGTGACCAGCAAGCGGCATTGTTTGGACAAGGCTGCCTCGATGCTGGCATGGCAAAGAATACGTATGGTACAGGTTGCTTCATGCTGATGAATATTGGTCAGACCCCCAAGCTGAGCGAACATAAGTTATTGACGACCATCGCATGGCAACGAAAATCAGCGCCAACGCGCCAAGAAAATCTATCGTTTGAGCAAATTGTACAATCAGGAAAGCGTATGCTACAGCCACCCAAAAAGGAAGTGACTTATGCCTTGGAGGGGAGTGTATTTATGGCAGGCGCCATCGTTCAATGGTTGCGTGATAATCTAGGGATGATTCAACAAAGTAGTGAGATCGAAGAGTTAGCGCGGCAAGTTGATAGCAGTGAAGGTGTGGTCATGCTGCCGGCATTTACAGGGCTGGGTGCGCCTTACTGGCGTTCGGATATCAGCGCCAGTATTACAGGTATGAGCCGTGGTACGACCAAAGCTCACATTGCCCGAGCAGCACTAGAGGCCGTGGCTTACCAAACTTATGATGTGCTTATTGCCATGCAAAAAGACAGTCCGCATCCACTCACCGAGCTCAGAGTGGATGGCGGCGCTGCAAACAATGACTTACTCATGCAGTTTCAAGCAGACCTACTCGATGTGCCGGTGCTGCGCCCTAGAGATACAGAGATTACAGCTAAAGGTGCCGCGTTACTGGCAGGTTTGAAAACCGGCTTATACGATGAAGCAACCATGAAAGCGTCATGGCAAGTTGACCGGATTTTCGAACCTACAATGTCTGCCGAACTCCGTGAGCAACATCTTAATAAGTGGCAACAAGCCATCGATAGAGCGTTGAAAGTGATATAAATGGGTGAGCAATTATATTAAACCAGTGTAACAAAACAATTAAAAATTACTTAAAATGTGGTGCTATCTTACAAAATCGTCATACAGATACAAGCTGTAACGCAAGACAGTCGTAATTTGGACACAGTTTACATAACCGGTCTATCGGCCAGTATCCATAAATTTCTATACTTTAGATGACTTAAACAAGACCACTAATTTTTAACGCTTACTATTTGTAGAACTTGATAACTTGGCGTTAAAAGAATTAGCACTTAATAAATTTAATATATAAAAAATAATTTAAGGATAATATTATGAATAACGATGGCCGCGTTACAGACCCTGAAAATCGTGTCATTACTGATGACTACCTTGAAGCAGGTGATAAAGAGCGAATTATTGATGATAATGAACGTCGAGCAACGGGTAGTGATCATACGATCGACAATAGAGTAATCAGACATGAAGATGACAATATCATAGAAGAGCATGATGCTATTGATCGTAGTGCTGTGAAACACATGACTAAAGAATCGAAAAAAGATTTGAATGCTGACGTGATCACAGGTGAACCAGGTTCACACCCAGTAGGCACAGGTATAGGCGGTGTAGGCGGTGCAGCAGCAGGTGCGGCTATTGGTACCATGGCAGGCCCCTTAGGTACATTAATCGGTGGCGCTATTGGTGCTATTGTTGGCGGCGGCGCAGGTCATGCAGCAGCAGAAGCAATCGATCCGACACGTGAAGAAGCGTACTGGCGTGCAGAGTATGCCAACGCTGATTACTACAAAGAAGGTTACGACTTTGACCGTGATTTACATCCAGCTTATGCAGTAGGGTATGCCAATCGCGCGCGTTATCCTGCAGATGCACGCTTTGAAGACCATGAAGCGGACTTAGAGCGCTCTTGGCATGAAGTGAAAGGTGAGTCACGTATGGAGTGGAATGATGCGCGTAGAGCATCACGTGATGCTTGGAACCGTGTATCATGATTTATATAAAAGGTAGATAACGTTGATGGTAGTGTTATATTAATGATATTTAAGTACAACTAACTGTGCACTTCATTTAAGTAATTAAACACTACCAAAGCTTACTACCGCATTACTAGATTTAGTTCGATTGTAGATATCCTTTTTTAACGGTCGAAACAGGTCGAATTTATGCTATTTTGAAGCCTTCAAAGATTTCTTTGAAGGCTTTTTTGCTGTATATTAGTAAGTATGAATATATCTAGTGAAACGATATCTGATTACTGATTCTAATAACTAATTTAATAATTAAAAATAGCCCAAAATAATAAGAATCAAAAGCAGTGATTGAAAACTTAGATTAACACACCAAGTGCAACGCTAAATTATATTATAGAACACCTGATTGGGCGTTTTAAACCCTAAGCGTTTTCTTGGTCTGTTGTTTAGTTTATTCTCAATAGCTTGTATCTCATTATCAGAGACTTGTCTAAAGTCACAACCCTTAGGCAAGAACTCTCTGATTAAGCCGTTGGTATTCTCGTTGGTCCCCCGCTGCCATGACGCATAAGCATCGGCAAAAAAGAACAGACTAAAGAGCTTTTGTTTCACCTTCTTATGCTGAGCAAACTCTTTACCATTGTCAGAGGTGATTGTCTTAACCTGTAACCTCACAGGCTTTAAGACATCTATCATTGCCTCTGATACTTGCTGTGCCGTTTTATGACCCACACGCTTCATCTTCAGTAGCCCTGTTTTACGTTCAACGAGCGTGACAATCGCTTGCTTGTGATGCTGACCGATAACGGTATCCGCTTCCCAGTCACCAA